>CAZHEZ010000182.1:0-16719 GCA_964531315.1 uncultured Candidatus Obscuribacterales bacterium
ATCAGAAGCGATCTCCTCTAAGGCGCACAGGTGCGGAAATCTTCTCTTCACCGCAGCTGGGAAAAACTCAGGTTTTTCCCAGCTGTTGTACGGTCCCAAAAAGAGTTCACTCTCTCTGGGACCGCTTGTTTTTCTGTGCTGGACAGAGTCTTGACTTACTCTTGTTCAGAATTGTCCTTATCGTAGTGCGATTCTTCAGAAGAGGGCACAGTCAGTGTCAGCTGAGTGTATTGCTCATCATTTGATTCGCCTTCATTGCTTCCTTCATCCACGTCTTGTCCGAATGAAGAAGATTCAAACGGTTTGTCGTAGTTGAAGTTGGTGGTTGTGAAGGCGCTCTGGAAGGCGCTGTCTTCACCACCATTTTTGTGTTCGGACTGATGCTCATGCTGTTCTTCTTCCGGTTTTGCTTTCGGCTTCAGTCGATAGATACCGGTAATCGGATCGATTTCAGTGGCCGGCTCTTCCTCTTCTTCATCTTCTTCAGCATCTGCTTCGGAACTTGCTTTGTGATCGGCTGAGCTTTCTTCACTATTGAATCCGTGGCTGGATGAATCGTGAGATTCATAGGCCTCGACATTCAGCGAGTCCGAATGTTCAGTCAACACCGGTCTTTCAGCATCCGTGTCGATGACGATGATGGTTTCGGTTTCTTCATTTTCTTCGTCATCGTCATCATCTGAGTCATGCGACTCTCCCATCTCATTGAATACGCGCTGGACAGCCGAGATGCTTTCATCGAGTTCGTGAAATGCACTGTCGTCTTCGACCAGGCTCTCTTCTACGAGTGAAGAGGGCGGTGCGAAATTTTCAGTGTGCAATTCAACCACTTCGTCGGTGTCTACAACATCGACGTCATCGGCGCCATCTTCGTCTCCATCATCGGGCCGATTGAAGGCACCGTGTTTGAGCGCTTGTTTGCTGTGTTTGTCGTCGAGAAGATCGTCAGGAACCTGATCGAGAATTTCTTCCGGAACGAATGCCAAGGCATCGTCAAAGGTCGATTCCGTTTCTTCAACGTCTACGGTCGGAACCACGCGTCCGCCCATGGCTGTTGCAGCGCGAAGCACCGAGCCGCCTCTGTTTTGGGCGGCGTTGCGTCTTTGATTTTGACGGCTGGATTTTGAGTTGTCTTCATCGGCGGAGCGAAAAGCAATTACCGTCTTGTGTGAGCCGTGTCCGATTTCCAGTGTTGGTGTCACGCCGATGCCGTGGCAGTGCGTGCAATGAACTGTGAAAAGCTCTCTCAAGCTTTGCCCCTGTCTTCTGCGCGTCAGTTCCACCAGTCCCAGATCAGACAATTGTCCGATTTGCGGCTTGGCGCGGTCTTCCTCCAGGGCGCGTTGGAAGATTTCCAGGACTTGCTGCTGATCTTTTCGGCTGTCCATGTCGATGAAATCGACAATGACCATGCCGCCGATATTGCGCAGCCTCAGTTGTCTGGAGATTTCTTGCGCTGCCTCTAGGTTGGTGCGCCTGACTGTTTCGGCTTGCGTTCTTGAGGAAGTGAAACGGCCGGAGTTTACGTCGATGACAGTAAGCGCTTCTGTGGGCTGAATATTGAGGTGACCGCCGGATGGCAATTCGACGCGGTCGGAAAGTGCCGCTTCGATTTCTTTGTCAATGCCTTTGGAGACCAATAAGCTGCTCTCGCCGGCATGCCCCAGCACTTTTGTTTGTCTGCTGGCCCAGCCTTCCAGGTATTCGGCTGCCCGTCTTTGACCGTCTTGCGTATCGACGATGATTTCTTGCACGTCATGCGAATAGGCATCGCGGATGACGCGATAGAGCAAGTCTTGATCGCGATAGATAAGAGCCGGTCCGATCGCCGCTTCCGCTTCTGAAACGACGGTTTGCCATCTATCCCAGAGCAGTTCGAAATCGTCGAATAATTCGTTTTCGTTTTGACCTTTGGCTTCGGTTCTAATGATTAGACCAACGCCAGGCGGTTTCATCAAATTGACGACCGCTTTCAGTCTGGCTCTTTCTCTGGCTTCAGAGATGCGCCTGGAAATTGAAACGCCGCGTTCTTCCGGCACCAAAACCAGGAAGCGACCGGGCAGAGAGATGGCGGTGGAAACGCGCGGTCCTTTATGACCGGTCGGTTCTTTGGTGATTTGAACGAGCAGTTTTTGCTTCGGCACCAGACGTTCTTTCAAAGGACCCTGTCCAGGCACGTCATTGGCATGGAGAAAACCCATTTTGTCTTTGCCGAGATTGACGAATGCCGCATCGATACCGGGCAGAATATTTTCAACGACAGCTGTATAGATGTCGCCCAGGAGCAGTTCGCCCCGATTTACGAAAAATTCGACCGCCCGCTCATTTTCGAGAATGGCTCCGATATTGTCGTGTTCTGAAATAACTAATGACCTTTTCATAAGACTCCTCTTTGTCTTGTCAGAAATTTTGTCGGGGCTGACTTTCGGCAACGGATGCATGGTATCTATCCAGCATGGCTGCATAAGTTGTTCGGCCCCGGATTCAAACCTCAAAAAGTGCAGTATCGCTTTCAGCCATAAGGCTTTCGCGAGTAACCCGCCAGTTGATGTTGGACGCAAGATGCGCCAAAACATCACTTGGCTTAACGTGCTGGCTAGGTCCTGTCGCCAGCAAAAGCTCTATTTCCGGCTCGGACGAGTCCGAGACTTTAATCGAGATCACTCCCGGACGAATATCTTTCGATTTGCCGTCCGCGTTGAAGACCGGGAGCGAGTCGGCGTTTTTAAGCGCCAAAACTCTTTCATTGAGGAAGCTCAAAAGTTTGTCCCTGTCGGTGGGAGCAAGAACCGGTTTCAGGTTTTGGCTTAAATCTGATGCCGTTTCCGGTGCGCCATCCTTCAAGGCAGGCTTCTGGGCTTCTTCGCAGATAATTTGTGGGTGCGCCGTGTAGCGGGCGCTTCTAACATATGAATTGAGCGACTTTTTAGTTTTCTCAATTCGTCGGGCCTGAGTAACTTGCACTTCAGAAGGCAGTTTCTCGTTGAGTAGTCTCATGAATTCAGAGGGCTCGAGGGCATAAACAAGCTCTATTTCCGCGACTTCGGCGGCTCCTTCCTGGAACAAAGGCAAGGGCAATGCCAGTTCGATTCTGGGAGAAGGATTGAATCCCTGCGTATAGGCCACTGCCATCATTGCTCGGCGCGCCGCTCTGGCAAAAAGATGCTGGAGGTCGAGATGCGAAATGTAGCGCAATTGCCCCTTTTTGTGGAATTGAAAACGAATTACACAAGCGCCTTCTACTGCTTTTTCTTCCGGAGGCTTTGTAAAAAAGATTGAGGGATGGCTGTCTTCTTGCCCGTGCGCGGCCAGTTCTTTGACGAAGGGATTGCGCTTCATCACTTCCACTTTCGGTTGAGCCAGAAGGTGTGTGGTCTCCAGCTCTGTGCAGACTCCGCAAGCATGGCAGAGATTTTCAGTGCAGGGAGCCGTTTCCAAAGTGGCCAAAGCCTTTTCCCATTCTTTGACGAGCCACCAGTCATTGAGACCGATATGCACGACATCCCAGGGCTGCTTGCTGCCTACCTTGCGCTCGCTGCAGGCCAATTCTTTGAGGCTCAATCCCATTTCCGCTGCTACTTCATTCCAAATCTCGGGGCGGAACTTGTCGTCCCAGGCATCGAATGTGGCACCTTTCTGAAAGGCGTTGTAAATCATTTCGCCGACTTGCCTGTCGCCTCTGGAAATGACGGCTTCGAGCATGCTTATTTCGGCATCGGTCAAATTGAGAGTGACGTTTTTCATGCGGTATTCGCGCATTTTGTCACGTAGGACACCGTGCTTGCGTTTGGTTTCTTCCGGTGTAAATTGACCGAACCACTGAAAGGGCGTAAACGGCTTGGGCACGAAGTTTGAGATCGTGCATGTAAATTCGACTGCGCGTTTGTACTTGGCTCTGTCTGTGTTTCTGATCGCATGGCAATGTCGCGTCGCTTCATCCAAAATCTGAATAATGCCTTCTAGATCTTCATCGCGCTCTGTCGGTAAGCCGCACATAAAGTAAAGTTTGATCGATGACCAGCCGGACTGATAGGCTGATTCGATGGCAGAGAGGATTTGCGCATGCGAGAGACCTTTATTGATGACGGCGCGCATTCTTTCGGTTCCGGCTTCCGGTGCAAGCGTGATGCCGCTCTTGCGCACCACCTTTAGTTCTTCGGCCAGATCCAGATTCATTCTGTCGGCGCGCTGGCTGGGAAATGAAAGCGAGGTCCGCCGTTTTGTATGTTCTTCATTGAGCGCTCTGACTGAGTCGTGCAGCGAAGTGTAGTCGCTCACGCACAGAGAAAGCATCGAGTATTCGTCATTGCCGGAATGATCGAGGGCTTCCTTGGATAATCTGAGCAGATCTTCGGTTTTCCTTTCCCGGACAGGCAAAAAGGTATAACCGGGCTGACAGAAACGGCAACCTCGATCGCAACCGCGGCGCACTTCCAGGACTTCACGATCGTGCACGAGGGCCAGATAAGGAACCAATCCCTGAGTCGGCTGATTATCATCGGAAAGAGGCACTGTCTGCCGTTTTACTCTTTCAGGGATGCCTTCAATCAGGGGCTCGGGCTGAGGCGAATGCTCGGCATTCTTTACTTCATATAGAGAAGGCACGTAAATGCCAGGCACTTCTTTAGCCAGCTTGACCAGAAGTTCACTTCTCAATTTTTGGCTGCGTTGTTCATCCAGCAGCTTGAAATCAAAATCAGGTTCTTCTAAGAGTTGGCTCTTGAAGTCGGCAATTATTTCCATAGCATGCGGCAAAGAATGTTCGCCGTCGCCGATCAAGAAAAAGTCCATGAAGGACGCTAAAGGTTCCGGATTTACAGAAGAGGGGCCGCCGCCGAATATAAGCGGGAAAACCGCAGTGCGCTCTTTGGCTCTTAGCGCAATACCGGAAAGATCCAGCAAATTCAAGACATTGGTATAAGTCAATTCGTATTGCAGGGAGAAGCCAATCAATTCAAAACTGGCCAGGGGCTGGCGAGACTCCCAGCCGAAAAGCGGAACATGCGCGCTGCGCATCAGCGCTTCCATGTCTTCTTGCGGTGCATAACTGCGATCGCACATCATGCCTTCGCGATCGTTGACTATCTGGTAGAGGATCTTGAGACCGAAATTGGACATCCCCAATTCGTATAGATCCGGGAAAGTAATTGCCAGCCTGACAGAAGCTGCATGAAACGATTTTCTGCGTGCGCCCCACTCATTGCCCAGATACTGGCCAGGTTTGGTGGCTTTTTCCAGCAATTGATCCAGGCACGCAGAAATTCTTTCGCCATCGAAGTCTTTCACTCCTCTGGCAATTTCACGCGAATTCTCTCGCGGCCGAGTCTTACCCGTTAAGGCGTTTACTATGATCCTGCTCCGGATTTACTGAGTGGTGCATCAAAATTTGGGGACCGATATCAGATAGCGCGCTCACCGATTCACTTCAGGCGATGCTCTTTGCGCTGAGGCTTACTGACTTGAGGACTTTCGCTCGGTCTGACCCAAGATGACGGGCCTTCCAAAACGGTTGTAACCAACCGGTGTTTTGAATTTTGAGTTTAAAAAAGTCTCTTGAGTCGAGTGACCTCAAGTAGCACTATTATATCTCCTATCAGTAGATCTATAGAACGGTGGCAAACTTTTAATCCGGAAGGGTCCGATAGTGAGCCATTTCGGGCACGATCAGCTGGGAATGGTCAGGGCCGGACCGGCAATCGAAGCTGGATTCGCCCGCACTCACCCGGAGCCAATCCTTGTAAACCGGCTATTTAAGCAGTTTTAAGAGCCAATCGCTCGGTCACGAATCGGGAAATCAAGGGCCGGCTCGGCGAAACCATACTTAACAATCGAACATTCAACTTAAGAAAAAAAACTGCCTCAGCCGCTTGTCTTCCTGTGATATAGTCGGGTCATAGGCCGTTAAACAAGACCGGAAAGGACGACCGAACGTGATTCTTGAGGCGTTCGCCGAATATTTGCATGCAGCAGACCAGTCAATTCCAGCGACTGAAGTATTGTCGCGCTGGATCAAAGAACGTTTGGCTGCACCGGTGATGACAAATGTGGACAGGGTTCTGCATTGCGAGATTTCAATTGCAGAAGTGGGCGGACAAAACACAGCTTCCAGGCGCGATCAAAATCCGGATGCGCAGCAGTTGGCTTTCAGAGGCACGTCCAAATCCGGCAGACAGCTGTTGCGAAGCCTTTATGAATATTGCCAGAGTTATGAACAGCAAAAGTGGGCTCGTTATATCCACAATTTGAAAGCCAGTGACTTTCGTGCCGGCGAGCTGCGCGATTCAAACGAGCTTTCTAAGGACTGAACAAATTTAAAAGCGATTGATTGCGACTTTTTGCGGTCGGAACTTAACGGCCCGGATTCTGGTCTAAAATACTGTGCTCAAGACACAAAGACCGAGTCACTCATTCATGAAATTCATAAAGCCACTGACTGCAAGCATTGCCATTGGTTTCGCTGGGCTCTCGATTTTCTCTCTAGCAGCCATGGCAGCCAGCAATCTGCGCCTCAAAGATGGTATTTCCTTCGTCCAGGATACCGACAACGGATTTCCCATTGTTGGCGACAATATGGATGATGCCTCAATTGGCGAGAACATGCCCACCCTGATATTTTTCGGCGCTGCCGGTGATTTGAATACCAATCGTCAGGCCAAACGTCTGGTCGACTTGTACAAGAAAATACAGGACAAAATAAAAGTGATAGTCATAGACGTCGATCATCCCGCCAATGCCAGCGCTCTAAAACTGATCAAGACTTACTATAAGGGCTATATTCCGCTCAATGTCATACTCGACAAAGAAGGAAAAGTTTCTGCCAGTCATTCAGGCGAGATGGAAGCCGGACAGCTCAAATCGAAGATCGACAAAGTGATTTAAATAATGAAATCGCTGTTTTAAACTCTAATGGCGCGATCGGAATTTAAATTTGCCGCCAGAAATTTTTTGACAATTTCTTTGGGCATAAAAATAGATCCGGCTGTCGATTTATATTCTTTGTAAGGCCCGTGGCAGTCGGAACCTCCGGTGACGATAAGGGCGTTGCGGTTGGCAAAGCGGATGTACTGGCGGACCAGATTAACCGAATGCATGCGGTGAAAAGCTTCAACTCCTTTCAGTCCTTGTTCTTTCAGGCTCAATATATAGGCGAGCATTTGCGGCGATTTACCGGGATGGGCAATTGATGCAAAGCCTCCGGCATCATTTATGGCTGCAATTGCTTCTTGCGGACTGGTGCTTTGCCTGCGCATGTAAAACGGTGAGTCCTTAGAGAGATACTTTTCATAAGCTTCCAAGATCGTAGAGGCCATGCCGCAATCGACCATGGCCTGCGTGATATGGGCTTTGCCTATAGCGCCGAGCCCGGCACAGCCGCGAATCATTTCCATTGTCAAAGGATGACCGGCGCGCTCTAAAGCCGAGACCAATTTTTCAATATGATCAAGGCGTGCCTGTCTCTGGCGAGAAAGAAGGTTTTGCAATTTTTGATTGCTCTGATCGATGAAATAACCCAGTATATGGACGTCTTTGTCACCGCCATCTAAGTCTGGCCTGATCGTGTTTATTTCCACTCCCGGAATTATTTCCAGTCGCCCCCGGGCCGCTTCCATTCCTTCGTTGATACCGTATGTAGTATCATGATCGGTGATGGACAGGTGGGTGAGCTTGATTTTTACGGCATGCTCAACCAGCTCACCGGGAGACCAGGTGCCGTCGGAATAGTGCGTGTGCAGATGAAAGTCGGCTTGCATTTGACAAAACAAATCCAAAAAGTTCTAGCCGATGGACATAATTTCCTGAGTCGATTTGGCCGACAATTGAGCTGATTCTTTGTACTGAATTCGTTCGATCGATATGGCCTTGCCGCTGGCTGCATCTAAATTGAGCATTACTCCACAAAGCAGAGCCGGTCCTTCTGCCACCTCAAAGCGCGTCGGCAATTGCTTGATCATCCGTCTGAAGACGCCTGCCTTCTCCATTCCGATCACACCGTCTGCCGGACCGCAAGCGCCGGCATCGGTTATGTAGGCAGTCCCTTCGGGCAAAATGCGATCGTCTGCCGTCTGCACGTGAGTGTGCGTTCCCAGAACAGCCGAGACGCGTCCATCAAGATATAGACCCATAGCCACTTTCTCAGCGGTGGCTTCAGCGTGGATATCGACGATGATCATTTTGGTTTCTTTTTCGAGTTCCGGTAAATAACGGTCGGCAGCAAGAAAAGGAGATTCGAGCGGTTCCATGAAGACTCGACCGATTAAATTGAGCAAAGCGACTTTGTGCTTGCCTACTTCGACAATACAAAAACCTTTGCCGGGAGTGCCGTCCGGGTAATTGGCCGGGCGGATTACGTTGACTTGCTTGTCGATGAATTCCAGTAGCTCTTTGCGGTCAAAAGTATGGTTTCCGCCTGTAAATGCTTGCACACCGGCGGTCCTCAGTTCTTCCAGGTTGGCTTCTGTGGTTCCAAAGCCATGTGCGGAATTTTCAGCATTGGCGATAATCAAATCAGGCTTGTTTGTCAGCCCGGCCAAATAACGTCTGACCACCTGCCGGCCCGGTTTGCCGATGATATCTCCCAGAAAGAGGACTTGCAGTATATTGTTCAGAGCCATGACCCTTGCCAAACCTTACCTTTGTTGAAATATTCTATTGAAATTTTTGCAGCCGTTGAAACGTTGTACGTCTCAGAATGTCTTACCTCTTAGATCGAGGCTTTAAGACATCACAAGAGTACAATAACCTTCTGGATCATTATATGCCGCAGCGCCCGACAACACACAAAGTTTTGCATAGAGCCGCCATCGGCTTTGTCTTTGCGTTGGCATTTGCACTTGTATATATCCACTCTGTTCAGGCTCAGCCCACTGAAAGCGCTGTCCAGGCGGCTTCCAAGATGAAAGGGCAGAAGGCTGAAGCGGCAAAGCTTGTAAAGAATGAGCCGGCCAAGCCAGTGACCGTGCCGACGGCTAAGGCGGCCCATGCTCAGGGGCCTGAGAAAACAGCTGCGCCGGTCACTGAAGCGAAGTCTCTTTTACCCCTGGAGAAAGCAGGCAAACTGAGAGCTATACCGCTTTCTACGCTAAATGGAGAAAAAACTGCGCCCCCCGGTCCGCCAGAAAAGGCAGAATCTAAGCAGGCAAAAGCGGAGTCATCAAAAGAGAGCGCCAAAGCAGGAAAAACACAATCTAAAGAATCTAAAGAAGCTACCGATACCAAGACAAAAGGTCCGGAAAAGGCTGCTAAGAAAGCCAAGGTTGCCTCCCAGACCAAACAAACGTTCCGCATTCCCAGACTCAATAACGGTCTGGTCCCTCCTCCTCCTCCCATCATGCCTGGCGGTATGGATGTTCTGGGGATGTATGGACAACCGGTCGACTATCTTTCAATGAAAGAGCTTGAAGGACGCAAGAAAGAGCTGTCGGCGCGTTTCAACGAGCTTGATTCAACGTTGAAAGACTCCGAAAAGCAGATTAAGGACCGTCAGGATCGCGCCCAGTTGTTTGAATCGCTTTATCAAGAAGGCGTAGTCAGTCGCAAAGAATTGGAAGTGGCAAAGAAAGAAGCCGGGGACATAGACCGCGATTTGCAGTTCAAGCAAGACGAGTTTGACTCCGTAAAAGGCTCTATGAAAGCCGTCAATGACAGGCTAGCCGTCTTGAAAAAGATGGAGGAGAAGCAGAATGGCGGCAAAGCTACGGGCAAGAAGATCAAGGTCAGTGCCAAGCAAGTCAATAAAGATAAGAAGAAAACGCGTTAAGAGGTCCTGTCACCGAATATGGTGAGGCTGAATGCGTCTTACGCGGCTACATATTATTGATGGCAGAGAGCCTAGTGTTTTCTGCCTTTTTTGCCGCCAGTCCGGGGTTTTAGCGGGCTGAAACCGGAAACGCTTTGTGCCGTCTGCACTTCGATAAATCGCAGTTAGGCTTTAGTTGTGAAGTGGGACTTTTGAAGCCGGTTTTGACCCTATTCTTTACTGCCGATAATTTCAAGAGCCGCTGTCGATGAGATATGAGTCATATTCAGCAATTTGATTAAACGGGGAAACGGAGACTATGAAACCCTTCTCAGGTTGCAAAGAGTAAACAAGAATGGATCGTTAAAAGCGGCTCACTATGCCGTTTTTGCCGATACTATTGTGAGCACGGAAACGTTGCTGGCGCAGACAAGCCGCATTAACACTGGGTTTCGCTACCGCGGTACCAAGAATCGGCTGCGCAGGGCTAAGGCAACGCTGTCAAATCTACAAACTTTAGGAGTGACTAAATGTTTTTCAATCGTACAATCAGAAATTTCCAAATGATGAACAGACCGGTAAACCGTTATTTCGAAAACCGCCACCTTTCCTCTTTTGGTTCTGAACTGACCAACTGGAACTGGCAGCATGCTAACTACAGCACCCCTGAAACCGATGTTCTCGAACTCGACGATCAATACCTCCTCGAACTGGCAGTTCCTGGCGTAACCCTCGACGATATCGAACTCAAGATCGAAGAAAACTTGCTCACAGTAGTAGCGAAGCGCACTCCTTCGCTGTTCGAAGAAAGAGCCGAATACCTCCAAAAAGAACTTCCGTGCTACCTCGTACGTGAATTCTATTTCGAGCAAGAAATCTTGAACGAGCAAATCGAAGCTCGCTTGGATCGCGGCATTTTGTTCATCAGCATTCCGAAAGTAGAAATCGCTCAGCGCATTCCTGTTTCGGTCGGCACGATGGACATGCACCTTCCGGGCATGAAGACTCGCGTTCAAAAGAACGAAAATATTCGCGGCAGCAAAGAAGTCACCATCAAGTAATTTCCACTGTTCGAAGTCTTTCGGTAAGAGAGAAAATTAGAGGGGGGAGCAATCCCCTCTCTTTTCCTACTTAAAAGACTGCTGGTAATCCGGAGCAAAGACGGATGCGTGGCAGGTCTTTGCTCCGGATCACCAGCAGTCTTCTTTCTTTAAGCAAAGGCAGATGCGTGGCAGGCGCTTGCGCAGGATTACCGCCCGGCTTCTATCTCAATAAGTGGCGTTTCTTGCTCTACTAGTCGACTTGAACTGCGGCTAGACTTTCAATAAATGGGGTGGCGGCTTGGTACTTCGGATCGATTACCAATTTGCCTTTGCGATCGATATAGCCCCACTTGCCGTCTTTGATTCTGACGGCCGCTAAGTCTTCAGTGAATGAAAGGGCATTGGGGAATTTCGCTTCAATGGCCATTTTGCCTTTGGGGTCTACATAGCCATAACCATCTTTGGTGCGAACCAGGGCTAGACCGCCGTTGAATTTTTCGGCCGAGAAGTAATTGGCCGGAATGACGAATTTGCCTGTCTTGTCGACAAATCCCCAGCGACCTTTCGTCTCGATAACCGACAGTCCGTCGGCAAAAAGTGAAGGTGCTTCCAATTTTTCTTTGTAGACAATCACGCCGGCTTTGTCGATCAGGCCGAAACGACCGTCCAGTGTAGTCACCTCAGCAATGCAATCTTTGTCGTGAGCTGTGGCTTGGGCGTACTTTTCCTTAATGATCACATTGCCCGATTCATCGATATATCCCCAGCCCTGCTCGCCCTTAAAGGCGCCCAGTCCGCAGGAGAATCTGCCTACATCCCTGTAACCGCTGGCAATGGCTTTGCCTTCTTTGTTGATGTAAGACCAGGTATTGCCTTCTTTGACGCCGGCAAAGTCCTCACTGAAAGGATAGGCATTGTCATAGTTGAGAGGAATTACCAGCTTGCCGGTCTTGTCGATGAAGCCCCATTTGCCGTCTTTACTGACGGCAGCCATATCGCTTGAGAAAGGTGTGACGACATCGTATTTCGGTTCGATAATTTCTTTGCCTGTTTTGTCTATATAGCCCCAGCGCCTGTCTTTGACTACGGCAGCCAATCCTTCCGAAAAGGGTTTGACCGCTTCGTATTTGGGCTCGATCACCACCTTGCCGGTGCTGTCGACGAATCCCCACTTGTTGTGCGGATCAAATGGCTCGGTCTCGGTCAACACCTTGGGTGGTGTCGTGCAAGAGACAGTGGCCAGCGAACAAAAAGTCAGCAGCACAGATTTTACTAAGCGGTTCACTTTGCGTACTCCAGGAGACAATCAGGCAAGCAAAAGGGATCAGCGAGGCTGATCAAATTGCTGGTCGCAATCAGTTTTTGGTAAAGAGTAAGAGAGGTCCGACTCCATCTTCTAATATACCCCTACTATCGCCTAGGGTTAAGGGCATTCTGAGAAGAAATGGTGCCTTTTTTGAGGCCGTTCCCGGAAACGCTTATTTGGTTGGTGTTTACGGACTTGGAAATGAGAGTATATACAGGTGGGCTCAGTTTATTATTAGCCGCTCAGCTCGGTTAGCAATGCTGATAATTGCACGGTCGGCATTATTCCCGTTTGGCAATCGCTAATTTTGAATGCCTGAACCCGTAATACCAGTAAAGTAATCCGCCCACCGCCATCCACACGACAAAACGCACCCAGGTATTAATGGGCAGGCTGAGCATCAGAAAAAAGCAGGAACAAATGCCCAGCCACGGAACAATTGGTACCAGGGGGCATTTAAATGGGCGGACATGATCGGGATTGGATTTGCGAAGAATCAAAACTCCGCCGCAAACGATAATAAATGCCGCCAGGGTGCCGATATTGGTCAATTCGGCAGCAAAGCCGATATCGATGAAGAGGGCCGCAAATCCGACCAACAAGCCGGTCAGGATGGTGGGCACAAAAGGAGTTTTGTATTTCGGGTGCAGAACGGAAAACATTTTAGGCAAAAGCCCGTCTCTGGCCATGGCCATGAAGATGCGCGGCTGACCGAGCTGGAAAACCAGAAGCACCGAAGTCATCCCTGCTAAGGCGCCGACAGAGACGATTATATGAGCCCAGGGTTGCCCTGTAGCGGCGATGGCCGTGGCCACCGGCGCCGCGTCATTGGCATATTTCTGATACGGCAAAATGCCGGTTAAAACCAGAGAGACTGCAGCATAAAGCACTGTGCAGATGGCCAGACTGCCAAGCATACCGATGGGCATATCCCTTTGTGGATTTTTCGTTTCTTCAGCAGTTGAGCTGACCGCATCAAAACCGATGAAGCTGAAGAAAACTATTGCCGCACCGCCCATGATACCGGCAAATCCGGTCGGTGCAAAGGGATGCCAATTCTCAGGATGAACATATCCCGCGCCGAAAAGTACGAAAAAAATAACCACGGCCACCTTGAGAATGACGGCGGCCGCATTTACCCAGGCACTTTCTTGCACGCCCACCACCAGTACAAAGGTAATCAAAGCCACAATAATGAAGGCGGGAACATTCATGGACAGAGCTACTGCGCCCACTGTCGGCAGATCCATAGAACTGTACATGGAGGCAATTGTCGGGTCGGCTTTCATCGCTTCAATGCGAATCATCGCCGTGTGCGGATCGCAGGCAAGCCATAGAGGCATTTTGTATCCGGTTATGCCGGTCAGGACATTCTGGAAGTAGTCAGACCAGCTAACAGCAACGGCAATATTTCCGACTGCATATTCTAAAATCAAATCCCAACCGATGATCCAGGCAATCAGTTCGCCCAGTGCCGCATAGGCAAATGTATATGCGGAACCCGAGACAGGAATCATGGCCGCCAGTTCTGCATAGCACAGGGCGGCAAAACCACAGGCGACCGCCGCAATCAGAAATGAAATGACAATGGCCGGACCGGCTCCTTCTCGTCCTAAAGGCGAGCCGAGCAGAAAGTTGATGATCGGCGTGGACATTATCTCTTGATGAACCGCAACCTGCCCGGCGGCAGCAGTTCCGGTCAATGCAAAGATTCCCGAGCCGATCGTTGCGCCGACGCCGAAGGCGATCAGATCAAGGGCGGACAGAGTTTTCTTCATCTGATGGGGCGCCGACTCTGCCTCAGAGATCAGTTGGCTGGGCGGTTTTGTACGCAAAAGTTGAGCCAAAGACAATGCTCAATCCCCTATCTTGCTGTGATTTAGAAACCGGTTTGGGCTTTATTTGAGGGTCAATGTTACGGTCTTGGTTTCTGTGTTGCCAGCTTGATCGGTCACTTCAATGACAAATTTGTGCTCACCTGGCTTTACATCGACAAGCTGGGCAGTCAATTTTGCAATTTGAGAATCGGCAGCTTCCTGTTTGCCGTCTGCGCCCACTTTCATCATTGCAAAGGCAGCGCCGTCGTCAATTTTGTAAGTGGCATTGGTGATCAGTGAAAGCTTGTCCTCAGCTTTCAGCTCCAGCTGATACAGATCATTTTCGCTTTTAATTAGTTTTACATCGCTTATTGAAGGAGGCGAATTGTCGACCGTGATCACTCCCCATCTCTCGTTTTCCATAAATCCACTTGGGTTGGAGAGGCGATCGTCGAGCTTGAGTCGCAATAAATAATTGCCATCTTTCTGCTTTGTCGTGTCCCAACTATACGCAAAAGATTCAGTCTGGCTTTCCGATTCGCTTGAACCGGCCGATTTGATGGCGCTCAAAGCCTTAGCCAGAGCGCTTTCATTGCTGTCTTTAGCATCCGCTTTGGGCTTGGCTTTGTCTTTGCCTTGATCTTTATTTTGCTCTTTATTTTGTACAATTTCCTTGCCGGAGTCTTTGCCGGGCGCATCTTTGGCCGGCGCCGGCTCTGTTTTCGGCTTGTCGGCTTGCTTGTCTTTATCGGCATTTGGCCCGTCAGGCGTTTTCTTGCCCTGAGCACCATCATCTTTTTTGTCCGGCTTTTGAGCGGCTTCGCTCAATTTTTTGCCTGGTTTGGCATGCTTAGCTGTGCCGTTTGAATCTTTCGACTTGTCTTCCCCTTTTTCGGACGGCTTCTCGTCGCCTTTGACCGAATCACCGTCTTGAGCATCGTCGTCTTTGTCTTTCGCTTTCTCTTTTACTTCGCCTTTTACTTCTTTTTCTTCTTTGTCACTGGAGTCAGTCTTTTCCGACTTTTCGGTTTTGTCCGCGTCCACTTTGTCTGTATTTGATTTGCTGCTTTCAGTTCTTAAGTTCTTGTCTTTGTCGGACTTGTCTTTTGTTTCGGACTTATCCCCTTTGTCCTTGTCAGATTTCTTGTCTTTGGAATCTTTGTTTTCTTTTTTGGAGCGCAGACCATGAGCCAGAGATGTCCAGGTTTTGCCATCGTCTGAGGAAAGATCGAGGGAAAGCAGCATGTTATCGTGATCGGAATCATTGCCTGTAATGGAAATTTCTTGTTTGCCGGAAAGATGCGAGCCGGCCTGAATGGAAATGCTGCTCATGGTCGGCTGTGCATTGGTAGGCAAATAAGTGACGTCTACTTTGCGGACGGTATTGGCTTCATGTCCGAGGCGGGTCTGAAGCGAGCCCTTTTCCTCCTGCTTCCAGTGCAGCCTGTATTGCAGGTAGCGACCGGCAGGAGACTTGAGCACGAAGCCTTCGCTCGTTGAGTTGGCGGCGCTCCAGGCCGACCAACTGGCGTCCGGCTGGCTGCTGTTGCCGGTGCGCGTGTCGACGGCAATGCGGATCATTAAGAGCGGATCAATCTGGCTCAGATTGCTGTAAGGCAGAAGTTTTGACCAGTTGGCCGGGCGCTGTGCATCACGAATTTGCGAATTGTACGTGGCTTTCGCGGACGGCAAAAGGTCGAATTTCAGCAAGCGAGCGAAATTGCTGGTGGCGGCAAATAAGTGTCCTTGACCATCCAGAGCCAGGGCCGAGACTGCTTCTTCATCAGTGTGTGCTACTGGCACGAAATAAGAACGATTGGTTATCTCTTCCTGTTTGGCCTGGGTGACGTCGCCTTCGGCGTCGCCGGCAAAAACAGTATCGCTTACCGGGTCATAAATAAGCGAGTAGAAGCCTTCGCTAGTAGCCAGAGTATCTGTTTCACCCGATGGTTTTACTTTGAAAAAATGTCCCTGACCGGCAGTGGCCACGAAAAGATTTCCTTTCGAGTCTTTGACGGCTCCTGTGACGATATGATCTTGAGTTTGGTACTCGGCCTTGGCATTGCCGGCGCCGTCAATGCTGTAAACGGCGCCCTTTTCCGCTGTTCCGACATAGACTCTTTTTTCGGACCGGCTGTACCACAAGGAAGTAATGTGAGCCTGACCGGAATCGAAAACTACAGAGGCCGCTTTCTTTACCGGGTCATAGCGCCAGACTTTTCCATCTGCAGCAACACCGGCGTAAATGTTGTCGTTGCTGTCGACGCACAGCGAGGTGACCATGTCGCCGCCGGTTTTAAAAGCAGTCTCATTTTTTTCGCCGGCGCCCTTGACCGAAATAACTCTGTCGCCGGGGGCGGCGGCAGCGTAGATAGCTCCTTTGCTGTCGACTGCAAGGGCGGGAGCAAACGAGCAATCCAACTTGGCAATAAGAGTCGGACTGTTTGCCCCTGTGCTCCATGAATAGATTTTATTGTGCGCCGAAAAGATTACCGAACCGTTTGAGCAAGCCGCCGACCAAATCTGCATATCGGGAGTTATAGACAAGCGGGCCGCTTCGTGAAAACCGGGCGAGAGGCGCCCGCGACTGTCAATGGCTACTTCCTCTGTTTTTCCCAGCCGGAAGTCTTCTTCGGCAGACTGTCGCCAGGCCAGGGCCGAGCGCATATGAGGATATTGTTTGGCGGCGGAAAAACTGGTGGCGGTGCTTGCCGCCTCACGCTTCTCCTGAGAAGAGGTGCCGGAACTTGACGATGAGACTGCCGAAGCCAAGGCCGAGGCTAGAGAACTCGTGGATGCGCTGGCACTGCTGCTGTC
>CAZHEZ010000183.1:0-16680 GCA_964531315.1 uncultured Candidatus Obscuribacterales bacterium
CGGCTTAAATTCGCCGCCGCCGCCCATCATAGCGTCGCGATGGTTGGGAGCCATGACAAGATAACCGTCAGAGGCAAGTGCTTTCATAAGAAAAATGCTTTGCGTGTTCATGCCGTGAAAACCATGAGAAAAAATGACCAGAGGCGCTGGCTTGCTGTTATTCGCCGGCTGCCACACTGCTACATTCAGTCCGGCCATATTTATTTTTTCCGCGCTGTCACTTTGATTACGGCCCGGGTTGAAATTATGCAAACTGGACAGGCCTTGTCCCTGTCCGCCCAATTTTTGCCGCAACCGATCTCTCAACAGCCCCTGTGCGCGAGCAGAGCTGCACACAAGAGCAATGACAATAGCCAAAACTGTCAAAAAGCCAAGTTTGCAGTTTTTACTCATGCTATTTCCCCGAGTTGTTCAAGCACTAAATCTTGTACACGATTGGCTCAAAAAAGTTGCGATAGCGCTATTCGGATTTAGACCCAAACTTTCAATCAACAATTGCAAAATAATACAAAAAGCGTAAAGAGGCTGACTTGCGCTTCAGCCTCTGACGCCCTTACCAGTTTCCGCCCGAATCAGGTAAGAAAACCTATGTTTTGCATCTCTATGATCTGGTTCTGAATCTGTTGATCATTCCTCTGGCGTTTTCCGCCTCTTTAATAACCGCTTGTTCTGCCAATTCGTCACCACGCGTACCGGCTTTGCCGACAAAGAAAACGCCAACGGAGCCAACCAGGCAAACCAACGCCATTGCCGGGACGTGCCAGTCGGCTGGCACTGTTAGCTGCACAATCAGGCAAAGAATGCCGACCACCGCCATAATGGCCAAAATCACCCGCGAGCTTATCGAGCGGCGTTGCGCCTTTACTTCCAGTTTTTTCTGTTCGAAAAGGTTTTTCACCTCATCGCTGTGCTCTTCAATTGGTGCTTTCCTTCTGGTCTCACCGCGCATTTCCGAAAGCGCTTCAATATATCGCAGGGTTACACCTTAATCCCAGGTGCATAAAGGGTTTCGCACAGAGCGAGTTGCAACGCTCAAAAACTGATCGAAAGGATGCTGGTGTTATTGCCCGATTCTGCAAAGCTCATTCTCCCGCGGCCTGGCAACCCCAGCCACCCGAGATTCGCGAGCTCCAGGAAGTAATGCGATATATCGATTGTCTCAAAGTGAACATGCACCAAGAGCAACGCCGGCTCGAATCCGGTCCTATTTCTGAAGCGGTTAAGGTGACCGTGGAAAAGCATGTTCAGGAGCTAAAGGCGACGCTCGACTCCTTGAAGAAATGGCTAAAGCAACATGCCACCAAACACCCTCGAATACTGCAGCATTACAAGTTGCTGACCTCGATAATCGGGGTAAGCGATATGACTGCCTTTACGTATCTGGCAGAGATTGGCTATTGCGACCGCTTTCGCCAAACGCGTCAGGTTGAATCATACTGTGGACTAACGCCACGGCAGTTTCAGTCGGGCACATCCGTGCGTGGAAAGGAACGCATTTCCAAGGTCGGAAACAGCAGAATGCGCAAGGCGTTGTACATGCCCGCACTCAATGCCAAAGACTACAACCCAGTGCTACGCGCCTTCGCACAAAGACTTGAGGAGTCTGGAAAGCCCGGCAAGGTAATTGTCTGCGCGGTGATGCGTAAGCTTTTACGAATCATGCACGGAGTCGTGACCTCAGGAACGCCGTTCGACGTCGACTATGTGTCCGGACCGATAGAAGGGTTGACGTTCGCCGAGCAAGACTAAAACGGGCGCTATTTCTTTCCCTGTTCGGCGGGCTTCGGTCCGTCGCAGTTGCTTGCGCCCGTCTGTCTTGCCCGGCGAACGGTATTTAAGTTCACGGACAGCACACTCTCTATCAGCCGGTAACTCGCATCAAGACCGAGCTCTTCGGGTCGCTCTTTCGTCACGAGTCTTGACGCGGGGCCCTCGTTGGCTGCTGTTCGGGCATGGACGCATGGGAGGCGGCGGGCAGAGCGAAGATCACCGTAACTATGGCCGGATGCTCCAAAGCTTCTCGACGAGGGCGTAGCCAGGTGGGTCGTAATTCTCAAGCCCTCTTCTATCGAAGGGGAAGTAATTCCCTCCCACGAAATAGATCGCCGATAGCTCGGCGAAGTACTCTAAATGACTGGCGAGCGCGTAGTCCTTGTCTATCGTGGTGCCCTTTGTTGTTTTCACCCCACGATAAAGACCGGCGTCCAAGGCGTGACGGTAGGCGGCCATGAGATCCGGCTGGCGCTCCGGATAGCGATTGAGCTGAAATGAATGCGCGAGTTCATGCATGATAAGTTTCGAGGCCCAGAGGTCGGATTGGCTCAGATAGTTGGCGGCTGACCAGATAACCACGCAATGCCCCCAGCGCGGATCAATCCAGCTGTCCCGATCGGGCGAACTCCTACGAAAGTAGCGAGCGCCACTTGCTCGTCCGCCAGCTGTGGCCCTTTGACCGTAAAGGAGAATGATCCGCGGGGAAGCTAGCTCTGCAGCGGCGCTGGGAGGCACGCGAGCCCTAATGAGTGCGATGACCTTGCGAAGACGCTCCAGTGCCTTACTCTCGAGCTGCGGATCTTTGTCGTGGAGCTCCTTTTCGACCCAAATCTCGTTTGTATCGCTAGCGGCAATGACATACTCGCGGGATGGATGCCGGTAATCGACTTGTGCTACAGCTGCACTCGCGTACATGGCGAATAAAAAGGCGAACTGACAAAAAGCGAAAGCAAACACCATTGACGTCAAGATCGTGGGACTGATTCTATCTTTTCGCATGACGAGTCTTCGGTCGGAAATTCACCATTATTGTATGTTACACGCCTACGACATCCAAAGCGATTGACACAGAGCACACTATCTTGTACACGATCGGCTCAATAAAGTTGCGGTAGCGCTATTCGGATTTAGAGCAAACCGCTCCATCAACAATTGAAAAATAATCCAAAAAGCGTAAAGAGGCTGACTTGCGCTTCAGCCTCTGACGCCCTTACCAGTTTCCGCCCGAATCAGGTAAGAAAACCTATGTTTTGCATCTCTATGATCTGGTTCTGAATCTGTTGATCATTCCTCTGGCGTTTTCCGCCTCTTTAATAACCGCTTGTTCTGCCAATTCGTCACCACGCGTACCGGCTTTGCCGACAAAGAAAACGCCAACGGAGCCAACCAGGCAAACCAACGCCATTGCCGGGACGTGCCAGTCGGCTGGCACTGTTAGCTGCACAATCAGGCAAAGAATGCCGACCACCGCCATAATGGCCAAAATCACCCGCGAGCTTATCGAGCGGCGTTGCGCCTTTACTTCCAGTTTTTTCTGTTCGAAAAGGTTTTTCACCTCATCGCTGTGCTCTTCGATTGGTGCTTTCCTTCTGGTCTCACCGCGCATTTCCGAAAGCGCCTCAATCAAGTTGCAGCGTTTTCTGTCCACGGTCTGCAGGCAGACGACGGCTTCTGCTTCACTGATATCGTTGTCGGCAAGCATCTTGGTGGCGCTGACCGAGGCTTTATAAGTGAGGGGTGACAGAAGCTGCGAGGCGACGAGAGCTTTCAATGGTCCCATGCGGTGTTGCATTTGCATGCGCACAGCCCGGGAGTACAAATCGGAATTGACGAGATTGGCTTTAATAAGCAGCGCAATCGCTTCTTCGGCGTGGAGATCGTCGGCAAAAAGTTTGAGAACTGCAGCCGCTTGCTGGAGTGTGATGCGCTCTTCTTTCATGAGGCGCACGGCTTTGGCAGCCGCTTCCACGGAAATGACGCCTTTGAGGACCATATCTTGAACGGCGAGAGTCTCATTCAAAATGCTGCTGGGAACGAGCCCTGAGCCGACCAGAATTTCACCGAGCATCCGTCTTTCAATTAGTGAGCGTTCTACTGCGACAAGATTGTCTCTTTCGCTGATTACCTTCCCGGAGGTAAGCAGCTCGCCCAACTTGATTCGATTGACGGAGCTCTTCGGCGAAATCTTGAGACCATGAAGGGCATCATCAAGAGAGTACTGATTCTTTTTGACGTCTTTCAGTGCCTTGACGGCATCAGAGGCGTCCAGATTGCCGCTGCGCACTTGCGAGACGGCTTCCAGAGCGCTGCTCAGTAAAGAGAAAGCGATGCCGTTGGTGAGAATAAGTGCCCGGCCGAAAGGCAGGCTTTCGCTTCTGGCCTTGTCGAGGGCTAATTCGAAAGCCTGCTGGCTGACGAGATTGGCGCGCACAACCAGCTGTTCCAATTCAAGAACTCTTTCGACTGCAGCTTTTTCAGGAGCTGATTCATCGAGCACGTCCGCCAGCGAGAGACCCGCCTCGACAGCCTTTTTAAGTGCTGCCACGGCGGTGCGTTCATCAAGAATGCCTTCGGCAACCAGAGACTGCGCAAGCAGCGCAGACTGCATATTTTTATCGTTGACATACTGCAAGGAAGAAAGCACCTTGCCCATCTTTTGTCCGGTCTGTGCGGAGATGGTCAGAGCTTCGTGCAGTTTTTCCCCCGTGACCAGTTGCGATTCGATCAAGAGTTGACCGAGACGCATCCTTTTAACCTGACGATGTTGCGAAATAGAGGCGGTATTGCTTTGGGCCGCGCCGGCTTGAAATGATCTGAGGTTGTTCATTTGCTTAGCCGGTTCCATCATCCAATCCTCTGCGTCTCGCCGTCTGCGACCGATTTGGTCCTGCCGGCGTTGTTCGACGCTTTGATAGTAAGCCTGTCCGTCAAGGATTGAAATTCGCAAATACGGTTTAGCGAATTCGTGTACAAAACGACGCCGTGCCAGATTTGATGCTGGTTTTGCTTGCCAAAACCGAAAGATTAAATATCAAATTTGCCGGATTGGAGCTGGCAGCCACTTTTGGAACCCCACCGTTGAACCTAACGCTAAAACAACGCTGGGACATTTAGGCTGACACAACTTACCAGGCAAATGCACCCGCCATTACGCCATGAAGCTGAATGACGGGCGCCCATTGAGAGATAAGGTTCTACCCATTAGAGGGCTTTGCAAATGAGCAGCACAGAAAGCGGTGCGATTGTCCACAAACATCAGGCCGAGTACAAGTCTATCTTTTCTGATGCCGCTGCTGCCAAAGGTGCAGACGGTGACCACAAACCAGAGGCCTTAAAAAAACTGGCTGGCGAGCTTGCCGACATACAAAAGGACGATCCCGGATATTACAGAACCATCCTCAATGACCTGAACAGCAAATTCAAGGCTGAAGACTTCGGATTACAGCCTGGTGAAAAACTCCTGGGTGGCGTAAAAAACGGCACCGATGTGCACCTGGTGACAAAGAGTGCTGATGGTAAGAATCTAAATTACTATGGTGAAACTGAAGCGGGTGACAGTAAGACAGGGAAAACTTTCAGCCGCACAGGGCAATTGGACAACACGCCTTCAGGCGATCCCCGAGGCACCGAATTTCAACCTAAATCTCCAATTACAAAATTGAGAGACGGCACCGCCACCTACACTGAAGGCAAGGACGATCACAATATGTGGGACGTGGCCCGGCATGTTTTGGGCTATGACAAACTGGACACGCTCGCCAAGAAAAACGAAGCAGCGAATCTAATTAAACTGCTGGAAAAGGATCCGCAAAATGCTAAAAGGATCAAAGAAGGCCAGACTATTCACTTGCCGGCGATGAGTTTTAGTACACTACCTGACGCTCCGGACAAACCGGCGGCGGACCAGCCGGCCGTGGTAGCGCCAGCGCCCGCTAAACTGCCGGCCGAAGCGCCGCTGCCCACTCAGACACAGCTCGATGATCCGGTCAGCGATCAAACCATCGAAGATCTGACTCGTAAGAAAAATACCCCGGGCGAAACACCGGTGGACGGAACAGCCGATGCTCTGGCAACCAAGGTCAAAAAGGACAATGCCGATATGACCGCAGCCGGCAATGCTGTTTTCACAGACAAAGCCGCTCAAATCCTAGGCTTCAGCGATAAGAGCCAGATCGCATTTAGCAGCCCCAATGTTCTCGATGACTTTGCTGACGAAGCCAGAGCATACGCAAAGAAAAATCCCAACGACGCAGATGCCCAGAATCTGGTCAAGGGATTGCAATACATGAAAGACAACTGGAGCAAATTCGAAGTGACCGGCATGTCCGGCAGCCCCTATCTGGATGCTGCCTCCTTCAAGAGACTGATGGACAAGCGCACCACTAATCTTGCCGAGTTAGAAAGGCTGAGCAAAAAGGATCCGAGCTAATCCGAGCTAATCCGAACCGCAAGCATAATGCCCAGAGTTGGTTCGAACTACTGTGCTTGCGGGCCGGCGCTAGGCAAGTTTCTTTTCAGATTCCTGCTTGCGACTTGCGATCACAGAAACATTTACAAAGACATATCATGACGATCCGGGCTGGATTAGCCTTTCCAGCTCTACACAACATCTCTTTATACTTTTTACAACGCTTATAGCTCTTGTTATGAGCCAACCCTTACTTTAGGTTGGATAGTACAAATCTCCATCTCCGACCAACATGTGACCTTCCCGACATTCCAACCAGAATGAAAAAAACCACGATCCTGGAAGGCAAAGTTTCCGAGTGATGTGCACCGAACTCGCTTCCTGAGCGGGTTCATCTGTTCGCAATAGACATAACTCATAGGCCTAACATGTCAGGCATACAGACCAGAGGCGGATTCTTCCGCCGACTAAAGCTGGTCGGGCAAGGCTACTGGTTCGGCGATCTCGGCTGGAACTGGTGGAAATGTTTGATCGCAATTGTAGTGGCCGCCGGTACCGTGTACGGTATCAGCCAGGCGGTGTCTGTCGGCAAGAAAAGTGTTTTGACCTGGTTTACGAGCCTCGAGGCTCAGACCATACTGGACACGGTCAATCACTACTGGTTTTCCGGCACCCTAGCCATCGTCGCCGCCTCCCTCACCGTCTGGTATGTAGGCGGCAAGCTGCGCGTAGACAGGCCAGGCAATAGCACGAAAAACGGACCTTACGACCGGCTCACCGCCTGGTCGTTGCTCGTTCTCGTCCTTCTCTTCATAGTTGTGGTCAACATCATGAACGTGGTTATCGCCAACGTTTCTCAGATGTTCACCAATGCGCTCAACGCCAAAGACGAGCTTGCCTACTGGAAGTGGCTTTATTGCTACGCCATGATCTTCATCGTGGCCATTCCGGTGGTGGGCTCGAATCGCTGGGTTCGGCTCGTTCTTGGCGCCCACTGGCGACGCTGGCTTACCTTCGACCTCACCGAACGCTACTTGAGCAGCGCCACTCGCGCCTACTACCACATCACCGGCCGCTCCGAAGTGGTCGACAATCCGGACGAGCGCATGCACGAAGATGTTCGCAACTTTTGCGACGCTTTCCTGGCGCTATTGATCCTGGTTCTTGGTTCTTTGATCACCCTGGTTGCCTTCAGCAATGAGCTCTGGGGAATGAGCAAGGAACTCACGTACGTGGTGATCGGCTACTCTCTTAGCGGCACGCTCGTCACCTGGTGGTTGGGTCGAAAGCTTGCCGCCATCAACGGGTGGCAGTTGCGCTACGAAGCAAACTTCCGCTTCGTGCTCACCAGAACCCGTGAAAACACCGAGTCGATCGCCTTCTATGGCGGTGAAGCCAAAGAGCTGGATCAGGCCAAGGGTCGGTTCGCCAACCTGTACCACAACTATTTCCGGCTGATTGGCGCACAGAGAAATCTGGGCTTCTTCACCACTGGCTTCGACTATATGGTGATCATCCTGCCGTCACTGTTCCTTGCACCGCTCTATTTCAAAGGGCAGATCGACGTCGGCGCCATTACCAAGGCGACCTTCGCCTTTCGTATGGTGCTTGGTTCGCTGGAGGTGATCATCAGCGAGTTCACGAACATCGCCAAATTCTCCGCCAACGTTGAGCGTATCGGCACGTTCGTCGAGGCGGTTCAGAAACCGGTGGAGACCGAGGCGAGGGAACGTATCATCACCACCTTCGGCGATACGATCAAATTCGATGGCGTCACCATCCGCACACCGGACGGCTCGCGTACTCTCATCTCCAGACCATTGAGCTTTGAGCTTCTAGCCGGATCGGCGCTTCTGGTCGTCGGACCTTCCGGTTGCGGCAAGAGCTCACTCTTGCGCGTCGTCAACGGTCTCTGGACCAACGGCACTGGACGGGTCGTACGACCCGAACAACGGCTGGGCATGCGCAACATGCTCTTCCTGTCGCAGAAGCCGTATATGACACTCGGCTCCCTGAAAGAGCAGATCATTTATCCGCTCGTCGACATGGAAATCTCCATCGGTGAGCTGAAAAGAGTCCTTGCCGAGGTCAATCTGGGCGGGATCGTCGACAACATCCGCGGCAAGCTGTCTACTCAACGCACCATTGATGCGCAGAGGAAGGCAAATCGCTGGTGGACACGACTGTTCCGCAGAGGCCCCGAGATCGCTCCTGTATCTGTCGATCCGGCCACGATCAGCGACGAGGAAGTATTTGCCGCTGAGCTCAATTGGCAGGACGTTTTCTCAGGCGGAGAACAGCAGCGTCTGGCTCTGGCTCGAGTCCTCGTCTTCCAGCCCCGGATAGCCATCCTCGACGAAGCCACCAGCGCTTTGGATGAGGATAATCAGGCCATGTTCTACGAGATCTTGCGCACGATTGCCAGGAAAACGGGAACCAGCTTCATGAGCGTCGGTCACAGTCCGGCTCTGCCTCGCCACCACGACTTCGTCCTGAAGCTCGATGGCAAGGGCGGCGGTGAGATGATGACTGCGTCTGACTACATGAGGCACATGGTCGAGTAATGGAATAACTGATGTCACTGCGTTCACCGAGGTGCAACAATGGTCTTAATTGACCCTTGCTGCATCTCGGGGGGACCAGAACATCCTTGCAGCTTCCCAACCTTTACTGTCCTTGCGAATCTTTGCAGGCTGATATCTTCCTTCGTTGGCTCTGGTTATTTTTTTGATTTTCAACCTTCCTATTTAATATAGTATAAACACCGCCAGTAATACCGATTGTGTTTCGAGATCGCTTGAAACCCTTATGTTCTAACCCAGCAATTCTTTGCGCTTGCCGACCAGTGCCAAAAGGTAATACTTGTCGGCATCAGCCGCAAAAGCCTTCGTTTCATCGAAGGTGGGCTCCGGCTTGTAAGCTTTTAGTGGTGCGAATTTGGCGATATTGGCGGCGCCCAACATTGGCTGCCCCTTTTCGGCATAGATCGCATTGATGGCATCTTGAATCTTTGCAGGCGAGGTTTCTTGAACGACTTGCTCAGGCGACAGCCGGGGCGGGAAGCCCTGGTCCACCATTTTGTCCGGATTATTGTCTCGCCATTGAGCGATTTTGGCAGCCGCTTCGTGGTTTCGCAAAACCGTAGCAACCTTGAGTGCCGTGCCGGTCAGCTCCATGTTGGAAGCAAGATTGGCCGGATCGCAACAGTCTCCTCTAGTGCCGGTTAGTCGATCTATTTTGTCATTCAGTCCGGGTGTTGTGAAATATGCATTTGGATTCATATCTCTGTAGATCAGATTTCGCTCCAGGTTGAGCTGAGCTGGATCATTTGCCATCCCCGTCTTCTCAATCAGGTCATGTGTGATTTCCATGCCTGGTGGAAAAACGCGTTGCAGCCCGGAATCGCCGCTGGACAGATTGGCCGCGGTACCGTCTGTGCCTGCCCTCTCAGAACCTCTAAATGGGGGCAAGGTCTGACTGGCTATCTCTCTCGCCATCCAAGCATCGTGAGTGGATGCACAGCAACCCGGGTTCATTTCCAATTGCTCTGCCATATGCCCATCCTTGAGAATCTGAGTTATATCAATTGCCTTCTACATTCTATGAGCTGTGTCACTCAGCCAGAAGCGCCTATGCGGAACGGCACACCCAGGCATTCGCGAGGGCATGTGAATATTTGAATGAGAAGTAACCAAATCCTAACTCTAGGAGCGTGTAGATTTCGTGAACTATTTATGCCAAGTATGAATTTATCCCGCTTACAGCTAATCCACGAAGACTAACTAAGACAATGCGGGCAATTGCCGAAGAATTTCAGAGCATCTGAAAAGCCGGTTCAAAAGTGGCAGATCAGGACAGCTTCGATGTGCAAGCCCTGCATCTGGTCGCCGCTGCTGGAACAGTCTCCAAGCACTCACCGCACACTTTTGTTTCTGGAGCTGGCGGATCTTTTGGTAGCAACGCCTTTGTGATCAAGTACACGACAAAAGCAACTATTGTGAAATCGATCAGTGAACCAACGAAATGACCGTACTTTATGGCGTTCGTTGACGTCTTGCCGGAGGCATCAGTTGACTGTGACAAGACTATCTGGGCTTCGCGCCAGTCTCCTTTGGGCATGACCAAACCGATCGGGGGCATGATCACATCATCAACCACGGCCGTAACGACTTTGCCTGTTGCAGCACCGATAATGACACCAATAGCCAGAGCCAGCGCATTGGTCTTGGTTAGAAAGACCTTGAAATCTTTGAGCATTATTCTTTCCTTGTCTATTTCAGAATACTCTAACCGGAACTAGAGCACTGAATTATGAACTAACTTGCGGTTCACTATGAAAAACCATTTTCCGACGCATTTTTGCTTCGAATTCGCTTAAGTCATCCGCACTTCCAGAGTTACTCTCGAACCGCCGCCCGGTTGCGATTCGACGGTCAGTGTGGTCGGGTAGAAACAGCGGATCAGGTCGGCGCGCTCTTTCATGCCGCCCATACCCATGCCGCCTACATTGCTGGGGCGATCTTCGGGTTTGTCGGCGTCGAAACCTTTGCCGTTGTCCATGAGTGTGAAACGTATGGTCTTTTCGTCCACACGCTCGATATGCGCGATAACGCGTGAGGCTCCCGAATACTTCTCGACGTTGTTCAAGCCTTCTTGAATAATGCGGAAGATATGAAGTTCTACAGGGTCCGGCATTTCCGGCAAATTCTGATCGCAGACAAGATTCACTTGAATGCCGGTACGCTGGCTCATGCGCTCGAGAAGGTCTTGCAGACACATTTTCAGTCCCCAGTCTTTTAAATGGCGGGGAGCAAAATCGCTGCAGATATCACGAATTTGCCGGACAACATGATCGACCATTTCGATGATCTGTTCTTCAGAAAGCTTCTTATCGCCGGAAAGATAACGTTTCAACATCATCAAGTCGGCAATCACAGTATCGTGCAAGTCTCTGGCCAGGCGGGTTTTCATTTCCTCTTGCTGGCTGACCATGCGATAGGCCAGGTTTTGCTTTTCCAAAAGCAAATCCTGCACAGCCCTGAGCAGATCCTTTTCGTCGTAGAGACCGAAGACTTTTAAAAGCTCGGGGATCTCACCAATTCCTGGCGGTTTTTGACCATCCGGGACTTCAATGACGGCCAGATCCTGGGTATCGCTGGCGGTGCGGTTTTGCAAATCCTGCAATACGGTTGCTGCTTCAAACGGAGTCAAAGCCTGCGTATTGATCATGGTTTGCAGGCTGAGGGCCCGTTCAAGAGTGGCTTGATCGATCAAATTCAAATGAAGAAGAACCTGCCCGATCGGCTTATTATCGAGCATGCCCTTTTCGACGGCCGAAAGTAGATCGATTTCCGAAACCAATCCGGCCACAATCAAGAGTTCGCCAAGACGCACAGACTTGCGCTGTTTTTCTTGCTGGTAGCCTTCCAGCTCCAGAGCCTCTTCAATAGACTTGCGCGTGCAAAGCGCTGTGCGCAGAGCATCGACGGCTTGCTCCTGGGTGATCTTCCTTTCTCTGACCAGGACCTGACAGGTCAAAGCGGCGTAGGCGACGGACTCCGGAATCACTTTGCGCAAAACCAGGACGCGCCCAAGCGGCAGACCGGAAGCATAACTGGCTTCAACTGCTGCTTGAATGCCTGTCTCCGAAACGGCTCCCGCCTTATAGAGCAATTGCCCGAGCCAGTTTGTCACCTGGTAATACTCGGAGCGCCAGCCCAGTGTGCCGAGCGCTTCTTCAAAGACGATGCCTTGCTCGAAAACCACCTTCAGAGCCAGGGCCGCAACTTCGGCAGGCAAAACGTTTTCACTGACGAGCGATTGGGCAAGAATGGCGGCCCGCGAGAGGTCGAGAGTAAGAATTCCGGTATCGACCAGAACACTGCCCAGTGGCGCGCCTGTCTTATTGGAAATGGAGTTGGCTTGCGCCAGTTGCGAGTCCGAGACCAGGCCGACCTTCTTAAGAAGGTCACCGACTGTCACAGACGAACCGACTCTGTTCATTGGCTCCTGACTCTGGGCGCTCTCGCCGTCGAGAGCTTAAGGCGGCAACTATGCACGCTCTTAATCCCTAATTTCCCAGCTCCCGACTTCCGTAACCGTTTTGCACCGCCCAGGCAATCAGTTGCTCGCGATTTTCCAGGTTGAGCTTCAACTGCAACACTTCGCACTGTTTGCGCGCGGTGGCTGCTGAGGTAAATCTTTCATCAGCAATTTCCTGATACTTCATGCCGCGCCCCAGCATGTGCAGCACTTCCATCTCAGACGGCGTCAACTTCTTGTGGTCGAAAGTCAACTCATTGGAAACAATGCCCTTTTCTCCACGCATCACCCGTCTAATCGTATCGGCCACTGTTTTCAGTCGTTCGGACTTGAGCAAGTAGGCGGCCACGCCCTGTGTGAGCACTGCTTCGATAAAAGCAAGACGGCTTTCGGCTGAAAACACCACAACCTTGGTATTAGGCACCCGCACAAACTCGTCGACCATCTGCTTGGGACCAAGACTGCCGGGCAAATGCAGGTCCAGAACGATGACATCCGGGCGCAGGTGCATCGCTTCCCTGAGCGCGTCGTCACTGTTCTCGGACACTCCCACAATTTGGAAGCCTTCTTCCCGGCCAAGACCGCCACTGAGCCCCTCCAGGGTAGCCTGGTGGTCTTCCACGACAAAAATGCGGACGGGGGAGTCGGTCATTAGTAAACAGCCAAAAACTATGCTTTCTTTTAGAGGATGTGCCCAGTTTTTCGACGTATCATCGACTACAAAAAAAGCGCGCTCAAATCTTTCGTCCTTTGTGTTTCAAACGATAAGCTTCTGCCTGATCCGCTTTCGCTTCATTGATTTGACCCAACATCTGGTGAGCCCTGGCGCGTTCTTCGTAGATAAGCGGTCGATTGTCTACGGCATATTCGAGGGCTTGATCGTAAGCACCGATTGCCTTAGCCCATTGTTTCTTGGCGCTATAACACTGACCCAGATCGTAAAACTGCGACTCACCGGCAGACCCTGCATCCGCCAGTCTTTCAAATAGCCTGATTTGAGCGTCCAGATTACCCGACTTCCGATAAATTTCCGCCAAGCTCGCCGACAGCAGCATTCTGTCTCCGGCTGACATAGCATTGCCGCTGGGGCGCTCTACGTAGCGCAAAACCTCCTCCAAATCCGCCTCACCTTCGCTCTCACGGTGCAAGTTTTTGAGAATGCCAAAGCGCACCAGCCGCCCGTGCATCAGATACGGCTCCAGTGCAAGCGTCTTGTTGATGTATTTGAGCGCCTCTGGATATTTTTTCAGATGAACGAGATCGGCTGATGCTTGCGCCGCTTTAATGCTGTTGTTTGGATGAGTGACGAGATAAGCCTCCAACTCTTTTGCCTCTCTGGCAATCTCTGCATCTCTGGCAAGCACTGTGTGAAAGGTGAGTTGCATCTGTCTTTCGCGCATCTCGGCCAGTTGTTCAAAGTGGTCGGCTTTGCTTCGATTGTTCAATTTCTGATATGCCGTACTCAGATTGGTGAAATCGATGCGCTGGTTGTAAAATACTGCAATTGACTCAGGCTCTTGCTGAAGCGATTTTTCAATGTCGGCGATTCCCTCTTTCAGCCTTCCCAAACGCATCTCGGCAAACCCACGCAAGGAAATCAAATTGTTGGAATGAATTTCGGCAACTCTGGCTGGAATTGATGTTAATCCGGCTTGGATGGCGGCATTCAAGTCGGCAAGGGCATCCAGGTCATGATTGGTCTCCAGCAAGGCATAGCCGCGGATGGCTCTGGCCATCGGATCAGCCTTATGCTTGGCCAGAAAGGCCTGACAAAGTGCCAGGCAGTCTTGCCATTTATCGCAACTGAGCGCCAGGTGCACGCGATCGTAAAAGGTCTTCATGTCCGCAGGCTGGGGAGCGTTTTTCGACTGAGCAAATTGACCGGTGCAGAAAACCAGCACAATCATGCATCCGCACCAAATCAATGGGATCAATGAGATCAATGGCGAGAATTCGCGGAAAGTTCGCACTATTGATGAATTACCTCGGCCAACTCTTTTGGATCCACCGCCCAAACATTGACCCCCGCTTTATCCCGCGTTGCCTGAATTGCCGCCAGATCCTTTTTCGCTTCATCACCACGATTGAGTTTCTTCAAAGCTTTCATGCGCAATAGCCGAGCCGGCATCAGATAGGGCTCGGCGGCAATGCCCTGATCGAGATATTTGACGGCCTCTCCCCAGTTTTTCAAATAGACCTGCATAGCCCCAAGTTTGCACAACAAAATTGGCGACTTGGGATCGGATTTCAATTCAGTCTGCAATTTACCGGCATTGAATTTGGCTTCAGCAGGGGTTTTTAAGATTGGATAAAAAACATGATGGTATTGCTTTGTCATCAGATCGCCGGCACTTATGTAACTGACGGACTTTTGAACGTCTCCCATTTTCTTGTAAGCGGCGCCAATATTGCGGCAGTCAATGCGCTGATTGAGAATGTCCAGACAGGTGCGCGGCTTCAGCTCCAGAGATTTTTCCAGGTCCTTGATGCCTTCAGCCATTTTGCCCGCCCGCATCATCGAGTACCCGCGCCAGGCCCAGAGATTGTTGGCATGCGACTCGGCCAGGCTGCCCGGCAAGCTGGTGACGCCCCCTTTGATGGCCGCATTGAAGTGCGGCAATGCCTCTTTGTCGTGACCTTGCTGCATGAGCGCGTATGCCTTGACCGCATGCGCCATGGCATCAGTTTTGTGCTTGCGCAAATAAAGCTCACTGAGCGCATCGCACTCCTGCCAGTTGTCGGCGACCATGGTTTTATGCACATCGCGAAGAAAGTTCTGCTCCTCTGCACTGGCAGCCAGAGCCCCAGTTGTACCAGCAGCGGCGATTAAGAATGCCAGCACCGGCGCAATTATCGGCCGCCAGCAAAGCGGCGCTGAGCCCTTCGGCATCCAGCAATTATTTCGTCGAATATTCACGGCAATTTCTTCCCAGAACAGGCCTTGCTTGGAGTTGTTCCCAGTTTTTCTTTTTAACACGCAAAAAATTGGCAGGCCTTTTGAGACTTTTTTGTTACTTTTGTGTGTTAGCAAAAGCGCGCAGACCGGCTCTATATCAACCTTTATATAGGTTCGCTTTAGTGTTTACCGAGGTCGCACCAGTCTCTAAAGTCCTCCTCTTGCAATTGAGCTAGAATTGGGCAGCCATGTCGCAAGCGCCAAACCTATCCCTAACCACCAATCCGGCCAGAAAGCGCCTTTTGAAAATGGCGACAGCAGCTGTCATATCGGCAGGACTGGCGCGCTTGCTTGCCGGTGGAAGCTCAGTGGACGAAAGCAAGCTTTCACTGGAATTGTCCACCGCCTTGCAATCTATGTTTTCCTCTTGCGTGGGCGTCACCGAGCACGCTGGCGTCGATACACTATCCGAGATCTTTATGTTTTTCCTCTCCTCACTTGCCGCCTTAGGCGCTTGTGCAGCCAGCTACGCATTGAAAGACATGGTGCGCATGATCGTGCTCTTTCAAGTCTGCCTTTTGTCTGTCATCTTAGCCGGCCTGATTTACCTTTTCCTTCCCATTGCCGTTCAGCCTGTGATGCTTGTTTGTGCTGCGATTCTCGGCACAGCCGGCGGCTGGATCCTGAAAAACCTGGAGGAACGCAGGCGCAAAACAGAAGCACAGATTATCGAACTGAAACTAAGGGAGAAAGAGCTCCTCGAGTCACGCATGACACTGGTCAAACAAGACGAGACAGAGCGGCGATTGCTTGCTGCCGACCTGCACGACCAGGTTTTAAACGATCTAAAAGCCTTGAAGACCAAGATAGATAAATTTGGAAAAACGGGAGACAGGGAGCTTCCCAAACAGATATTTGCCGGCATGGACAGTGCCATGGTGGAAATCCGAAACATCATGGACGCATTGTCGCCGGTCGTCCTGGAACATTTTGGTCTGGCATCGGCTGCCGAAGAATGCCTGGAGCGCGGCGGGCAAAGGGCCGGATACCTGATTGAATTCGACAACAAAGCCGACGCCAAACTTCTCAAAGGGCTATCCCAGGTCGAGCAGCAATTGCTCTATCGCTTGATTCAAGAGGCGATTACAAATACGTGCAAGCATTCAAAAGCAAAACGGGTGAGCATTTCTCTTTCCAATCAGCCGGCTCAGCTTTTGATTCGCATCAAGGACGACGGCCAGGGTATCGCACCCAAGCACATGGCCGAGTCGCGTGGGCTCCGGTATATGCGCCTCAGGGCCGGGCTGATTGGAGCGGCTGTGTCGTGGCTTTCACCTGATCCGGAATCGGGGCTGGGGACGGTCGTCGAGATTCGCCATCCGCTGGCGCCGGTCTGACTTTCAATCGGATGTCATGAATTAATCTTTTGGCCACTCTTTTTTTGCGTATTTACGTCTTGAAAACAAGAATTCCGGATATACACTGGACGAGAGTGTAATTCCAGTAACTCAAACACTCGTTTTTTCCCCCGCAGATCAAAACGTTTATGGGCTTTGAAGAC
>CAZHEZ010000184.1:0-16617 GCA_964531315.1 uncultured Candidatus Obscuribacterales bacterium
CATAACCTTTCCGGTGGAAAGGCTTCCCTGAATATCAGCGCTTTCAATACTCTGCAGAAAACCTGTCCAGACAATGATCCCAACCACCATACCCAAAAAGCAAACTTGCACAGGGATTGCTTGATGCGCCAGATGCAAAAAAGGAATGGCTAGAGCACAAGCGGCACACAAAGCCAGCATCCAGTGACAAACAACCAGTACTGCCACACATTGGCCGGCTGCATCACGAATTGTCCTGGATTGAAATTGGGTGCGCGAAACAAAATCGATCAATCTGCCATTGATCAATAGCGCACCTGATACGGCAGCACATATTGGCAGCAAAACGAGAAACGGCAAAGGCATCGGCGCAGCGACAAATCCGATAGACAGAATCGATGCAGCACAACACAAGAGAAACGAACTGCGCAAAATACTGAGCTTGCGGGGCAAGACCAGAAGGTTATTGCCACCACCAGTAACTTGCTCGGTCAGGTTTTTCAAATCAACTGAAAGAAGTTCCAGGCTCAAGTATCTGTCCTCAGGATCCTTGTGAAGACATTTAGAAACGATTTCAGCGAGCCGTTCATTTACCTTGCCGTCCTGTGAAATATCACAGATTCGCAAAGGGGGAGCTTCAGAACTGAGATGTTTGGCGATCAATTGAACGGCATTATGACCTTCAAATGGGGGTTTGCCGGAAAGACATTCATACATCACGCAGCCCAGGGAATACAGGTCAGAACGTGAGTCCTGATCGAAACCCAAGCATTGCTCAGGGCTCATATAGTGCGGACTGCCGAAAACATCGCCGGTCTGGGTGAGATTCTGGGTTTCGCGACCCATGCCCGAGCGAACTTTGGCAATTCCGAAGTCGACAAGTTTAGCGACTTCGCGTCCGTCGGCATCTTTAGTGATAATGATATTGCCTGGTTTCAAATCTCGATGAATGATTCCATGCTGGTGGGCGTGAGTGAGCGCATCACAGATTTGAATGAAGATCGCAGTGGCGGCAGAAACGTCCAGATATGCTTCATTTTTCAGTTTTGTCTCCAGTGACATTCCGTCCACAAAATCCATCACCAGATATGGTGCGCCAACCTTCGATTTCCCATAGGAAAAAACAGGAACGAGATTGGTGTGCATCAGCTTTAGGGCGGCCTTGGCTTCCCTTTCGAAACGGCTTACCGCCTGCTGATCTTCTTTCAGGTCGTCGTGGAGAACCTTAATGGCAAGGAAGCGATCGAGCTCGACATCTCTTACTTTATAGACGCAACCCATGCCGCCTTTGCCGATTCTCTCCAGAACCTCATATTCCTGTCCAAAATCCGGCAAATCAAAAGTGTCTTTGTCGCCGGGCGCATCGCCGAACAACGAGCCGGCAGGAGTGACAGACCGGTCGGAAGGTTCAGATGCTAACTGGAGCCGGCACTGGCAAAAGGTTTCTTGAAAGAGCCAGCCGGTAAGAGAACTGACACGATTATTGCCGATTGGTTTTGCACACCGGCTGCAAAATCTCAGAGTGCGAAGATTCGACGTACTGGCAGAAGTCTCTTTCATCGGATTTATCCGGCAACACTTCTGCTTTATGCCCTCTATCCGTCCATCTTATATATGCAAAATTATTAGACGCACAGTTTTGGGATTATTTCATATGCGAAAGGACTTCGGCGCGCAGCTGATGGTCTTCTTTGAGACAACCTCTAAAGGCAGTCGTCACTGTTCGTGCACCGGGTTTCTTTATGCCGCGCATCGACATGCACATATGTTCAGCTTCCAGCCAGACACAAACGCCCTCAGCTTCCACTCCCGCGAAAATCGCATCGGCAATCTCTTCAGTCATTCTTTCTTGCACTTGCAATCGGCGTGCCGTCAGCTCTACAACGCGGGCTATTTTCGACAGACCGGTGATCACTCCATTGCCGGGAAGATAAGCAACATGCGCTATGCCCATAAAAGGCACCAGGTGATGTTCACAGAGACTGGTGAATTCAATATCTTTTACCAAAACCAGCCCATCGGTCCCTTCCTGAAATTTGCAGCTGATTTCTGAGGCTGCATCAATTCCTGTGGAATAGCACAACTCTTGATACAGCCGTGCTACCCGTAGCGGAGTGTCGGCTAGACCGGCGCGCCCGGGATCCTCACCAACTGCTTCGAGAATCATTTCGACGGCAGCAGCAATTTTATCCAGATCCACCTTGCGAGCCAGGCTGCTTTCCGGTACTACGGCAGTGGATTTTGTTGCCGGAGATTGTTCTGTCTTGTGTCTTGATGCGCGGGGAAATCTATTGACTGTGGCTTCCATGGTCAATCTCTCATTGGTATGGCTTCTTACAATACATCGTCAACTATGAACAAACGGTGAACAGCCTCTAATTCTAAAGTTATAAACTGTCACGGGGTATGTCCCAGGAAACACCTAATGGAACGCGCGGCCATGATACCGCTGCCGGCCGCAAAAGCAATGCGATCGTAACCGGGTTGAACAATGTCGCCGCCGGCAAAGACTCCATCCATAGAAGTGGCAAAAGTCTGGTCCACCAGGATGTGCCCTTGAGAGCTATTCAACTGATCGACGAACATTTCCGTATTGGGAAGGTAACCCAGCTTGGCAATCACCTTTTCGCACTTGATTTCAAGTTCACCTTCTGAATTTTCGGCAATTACCGCTTCCAGATGGTCGCCGCCCAGCATGCGTTTCACAACTGTTTTGGTATGCACATCAATACCCTTATGACAATGCATGCGTGCCACTAAATCCGGTCTCGCCCTCAATGCTTCGCCTTTAGCCAGGACTGAGACACGACAGTCATTTTCCGCCAGATCAAGGGCCGTGAAAACCGCGCTGTCTCCGCCGCCTATTATGGCCACGTGCTTTCCTTTCAGTTGCTCTTTGTAGATGCCGCTTCTGTATAGAACATCGTCATTAAAGTTGTTTGGAACCGGCAAATCCCATTCTCTTAATCGATAGCCGGTAGCAAGAAATATTGTTTTTGCTTTGAAAACAAATTGACCGGCAACAATTTCCTTTTTGGCCAGATTCATGCTCAAAACATTGCAGTTAAGTTTCACTCGCTCAGCCAGAAGAAGTTGTGCAACTTTCTCAAGCTGATCGCGGGCAACCTCACCGGTTTCAAAATAGCCGGCCGCATAATTGGCAATTGGCCCGGGTATGATCGGCAGTTGCCCACCCACTTTATCTGCACGCTCGAGTACAACTACATCGAGAGCTGACTCATGGCACTCCAGAGCGCAACTTATTCCTGCCGGTCCGCCCCCGACAATCACTGCGTCATAGATGCGTTCTGAGTCAGACAAGCAAGTTCACCTTTTCGTCGGCGCCAGAGAAACTAATTCGTTGATGGCTGCTTCCACTTGCTCCGGTTTAATCGCCGACATGCACCGATCCATCCAGGCTTCTTTCGTACATTGCCATGTTTCCCAATAACACTTCTTTTCGTTCTCAATAAAGGAATTAAAACTGGTCACCTTATTAGGCACAGCACCGTATTCAATATCAATGCATGCCTGTGCACAAGCGGGAGCAACGAGAGTGCGCACATGTGGAAATTCGCGCATAAACATGACGTTGTACCGGAAGAGTGCAACGGTAGGTACATTTTGCTGAACGGCCAGATGCATCAGACCGGTGTCACCGGCGACGACAGAGAGTGCAGAACTGAGTACATCGAGAGCATCGGCAAGGCTAGGCGTAGGCACATGCGCTAACCCGCTCTCCAGGCAATCTTTCACAATCGGCGAGCGATCCGGCTCACCGACTACTGCTACCCTGTGTCCGCATTTTGTAAGACGGTCGGCCAATTCTATCCAGTGATAGGACGGCCAACATTTCACTATTCCAGCCGAACCAGGCACAAGTATGACAGTGGCGGCACACTCGCTTCGCATCTGGAAAGGTAAAGGCGAAAGAGTGTCATACACGGCTTCAATGCCGAAATCCGCGCACACGCCCTTGATCACGTCGGTGATCTTGAAGCCGGGATAAAGTTCAAAGAACTCTTTAGACCCCCAGATATAGTCCGTCTGCAACGGGTGATTGCGCATGTTGAAATAGAGATCAGATGAAGACAGTGCACTCACATCAAATTCTGTCTCGCGTATCATCCCGGCCAGACCGGGTATGCGCTCTTCCAGACCTTCCTGCATCGGCGACCGACTGATCAGGTAGGTGGGCTGACCGGTTTGAATAAGGGATTGCAGAGCCGGCAGTGAAACGATGAGATCGCCCAGTCCGCTGGATATAGGTGCCAAATAATAAGCCACTTAAACTGAGTCCTCAGTCCAGATGTTTGCAGGAAACTTCATTTCCATGCGGTCATGATACATCAGCATTTGCAGCAGCAGAATTGAGCCTTTCAGGCAAGATGATAGATATCTCACAAAAGCCGCACTGTAGCTAAGTCCTAGCGATTAATCTCCTTTCAGATATGCGCTTAGCCCCTTTGCTTCCTCTTGACTTCATAGTATTGTGTTGCCAGGCATTTATTTAGTCCCAATAGTTAGCTATAAACCAGACAGGTTTCGCACAGTGCGGATTTGGTCTGGTCTTTCGTCTTTAAAGGACAATTTCACGGTATGACGGCAACTCAAGAACGCGGCACAAATGTAATCAACTGGAACCTCGAGGCAGACTCGAGTGCAGTGGCGTCGCCGCATGAAGAGAATGTCGTCACTCTGCAAACGATGTCGATCGAAGAAGAGGTCCAAGAAATTGCCAGAATATTCCAGCAACCTGCCACCATTGTTGGCGGCATGATGCTCGGCGTCAGTGCGATTTATCAGTTGACACCGGATGTGATGCACAAAGTCTTTCAGGCGATTACTCTTTATCCGACTGAAAGTAAGCTCATCGCTCTGGCCAATATGGCCATAGCCGGTCTGGCATTTTTGGCTTTGAGAACATCGCCTGGAAAAATGGCGGGCTGGATCGCATTCACTGCTATTGCAGTCACTCTAATAGTGGTCATGGAATGGACGATGCTGGTCGGCTAAAAGCCTCGAAGCTGGCACTTGCACACGCCTGAACTTTGTTGCGCCTATGGGGAGGCACTCAATGCTTCATTGAAGCGGTCGCCCAGACCTTTCCTTTCTGCTTCCTTTCGCATCGACTCCACCGATGCTGCCAGATCTGCAACTTCCTGGCGCCACTGCTTCATTTTGACGAACACAGGCTGGCTGTCCTGTTGCACACTCTTTTGAAACTGGTCGCTATCAGCGTTATCGAGGGGTCCGGGTGCGGCCTTCGGCAAAGCCAGCTCATGTTTGAAAACGGGCGCTTTCTTTTTCAAAACAACAAAACCCGCTTGCTGCTGCCTTTTCAGCATCACCACCAGCTCTCGCCAGCGTACGCCTTCTTGAGCCACCTGCCTGCCGCCAAGATCTGTAGAAACATAGGAATCGAACTGTTGCTGCGTCCAGTCTCTGATTTTTTCTAGAGGCGGATGCTGGGACAAAAATGTCCTTTCTTCCTGAGTCATCGGCATCGGCACAGCCAGAAGCATTCTTTCCAGCGTCCACTCAAAACCGGGTTCAGTGGGATTTACCCCACTGCTTACCGTCTGTCCGGAGCCGATTGATCCAGGCGAACTGGTGCTGACACCGGGGGCACCACCTGAAGAAGGCGGCGAGCTGCCGGAAGGAGGTGCGACATCCTGAGCCGGCGCAGAACCGATTTTCGCCCCAGCAATTATTGCGAAAACCAGCCCGGCAAGAGCGAAAGCAGCCAAAACTCGAGCAGGAAGCTTAACCATGGTCTCTATTCTAGCCCCTCTTGCTCATGATTAGTTGAGCTTAGTTTGTACCCGCTCGCCATGCGGTTTTCAAAAAATATGATAAATTTCAGTTTTACACCGTTGCAAAGCCTATGCGGCTGACGACATCGGCATTATCATATGTTCAACACTGGCTCGAGCGTTGGGCATTAGTGATCAGTCGGCAGGCACTGCAATTGATAAGCAACCTGCCCGGAGACTGGAATCCGATAGAATCTGTGCTCCGAACTAGAAGTAGAAGGGACTGAGTAAGTGAATCTGGAAGACTACGAAGAGCTGATCTGCGGAGGCATAGTCGCCGCCGGTGGTCTTATCCTGATGGTAGTGATGTTCGTCTTTGGTCATGTAGGCAATGCCATGGCGGCCGTCAAAGCGTCGGCACCGGTCCAGCCGCCAAAAATAGAACGGCCCTACCAGTACAATCAGCCAACTCACATGGCGCCAGCCATTCTCAGCGACCGTAACTCCGCAGGTTACATGTATAGCACTGCCGAATCAGTCACCAGTCGCTTCGGTCACCCAAGACAGTTTTAAAAGCGCCGGGTATCCGCTCGTTGCCATTTACGTCCATTCAATAGACTGCAGGCAGCGGTCCAGAGCCGGTGCATGCTTTGAGAAAACCTCTTTGGGCGCGGAAATGATAATTTCCAGAACAGCGCAACCGTCATTGCCACCATCTATAAAGATCGTCCGGTTCTCCAGGGAGAATTCCGGAAATCTGCCTGCCACATCAACGACAGTCTTGCCGGAAAGCGATATTGTGCTTGCTTTGTCGATATCGTAGAGATCAGGTTGAGCACAATTACCAAGCACTTCGCTGATGCTCAAAATCGCCTCAGAACTGAGCTGATGGGGCTCCTTTTTCAGGATTCGCTCAAAGCTCTTACCTGACAGTGAGGACGCCAGCATCCCGCGGTAAAAGATCGAAAGTTGCAGTTCGGGCGAATCAGCCCTGCCGAAATTATACAGGTAGCTATTGCCGAACTGTCCCAATAACTTGCGCGTCTCAGACCAGCCATCCGGCAGAGGCAAGTGCTTGATTCGTCCAATATTTGAAATTTCAGTCACGAGTTTCCGGTCTATTCTGCTCTCGCGCTATAGCTATGTCGCGCTGGTTCTTTATTTTACAACTTCCTTTCATCTGCAGCGATTTTAAACTTTCGGTTGGCTTCGAATAATTGCTTTGTGCTTATATCCTCCTGCAGGTATCCCCAGGGATTGAAAAGCGAAACTACCTTTCGATGCGGATCAAACGACTTCACGACTACAAGATGCCAACCTCCATGCTCAGGATCGCTCAATGCATCCGAAAAGAGAGGATGCTGACTATCTACTACCGTGATTACAGGCAAGCGTCCTACGGCGTGGCGCGCGTGCAGCAAACTGTTTATCTGCTGAAGACTGGAGTATTCTTCCGGTAAAGTCACATCACCATGTGCAGTACCATTGATTTGATAGTTAATGTCATTCATGGCATCGCAATTCATCAGAGGATCGGACGGATCCTCGTTGTATAGTGGCAATCTGTCATGAACTAGAGCAGTAGGATCTTTACTGTAATCGAGCAGGCGATAAGGGCTTTCATTGAGTCTATTGGTCAAATCTCTCTGATATCTGGTCAGCCCGGGTTTGATGCTGATGTCCGGAGAGTCTTCTTTGGTCAGCCACGGTGTCAAATCGCTCTTTCTCTGCCAATGCACATTTACTGCCGTATTTTGAAACAGCTGATTGGCATGACTTCTTTGCCAGTATCGCTCGGGCACAACATTGAGCCCATTCACAACTATCGAAGAACCGTCACGGCATTCATACTTATTTGTCCGCACCACTTGTGAGATCAAATTAGCAGCATTTTCAGGGTGCTTGACGTAGGTGTAATATTCAAGTGAAGCAGGGCCGCAGGTGGGATGATTGCCTTGCACCACTTTCTCCGGTTTAGCGGCCAAACGTAAAGTCTGCATGGCCAGCTTATCTACAGGCCAGGAAACCGCCTCTTCGACCTGAGGATCGAGAATTTCATTGACGTGCCGAAAAACCTTCGTCACTTGATCGGTTGATATATCCTGTCTTTTCAGGATTCCGCACAGTACATCATTGACATTGGGTTGACTGAGTCTGAGCCGGGCAAATAGTTTGTTGCCTTCATATTCGAACCCCGTATACTTTTCGCCACCGGAATAGTCTTGCTCAGGTCTAAACTTGCCTCCGGAGCGCCTGAATTTGACGAACTCATCACGCCACACTGCAGAATAAGGAACACCGCCAACTGCCATGGAGCCGGGAATGCTCTCTTTAAGTTCGCTGATTTGGTCAAAGTATCGAGCAGTTCCAAGGGCACGATGCTGGGTAAGCTCGGCTCTAATTTCTTGAGCCAGCCGGACTGATCTGAACACCTGCCACGACTGCTCAACATCCTGGTTCAGCAATTCGGCGGCCCGGGTGAAGCCGGGTTCGGCAACGCCGGACAAAGCTTCTTTTCGATGCTGAAGCTCGTGCCGCACTGTTTGAATTGTGCTTCCGTCTTTGATTACAACCAAGTCTTTGCCAGACTGATAACAACTGAATTTAGCATTCGGTTGCACTTGTGCCCATCTGTTCACCGCCAGCAAGGATTGATCTTCCATTGCGACGAAGCCCTTAGAGAAAACATTTTCGTTGTATTTGACGTACCTATTGATGGGCACACCCATGCCAAGCCCGAGGCTGGCTCGATCTTGAATGATGCGAATTTGCTCTTGAGTGCCCGGCAGAAGTACATTCATCAAGCCATTCGTCAGGGCTTGATTAGATACATTCTGCAGGTCGCCTTTGTGATTCAAATTGAAGAGATCTGGGCGAGCCACTGCAGTATGCGTTAGAGACCCGGCTATGCCTGTCAAAAGACGACCACCGGCGCGGTGCATAAAATTACCATTGGCTCGGCCGAAGTATTCTAAAATGCCAAAATTGAGCGCACCAGCAGCACCGTTTCTAAGATGAGTCTCGCCAGTCTGGGTCTCTTTCATTGCGTCGTAGCAACCGGCACCAATTATTTGCGCAGCATTCTCGCTCTCAGCAAATGCGGCGATCATTCCTTCAGTCTTCAGGGTGCCTCCGGCGAATCGCATTACATTTCCTGCGCACCGACCGGCCAGTGCATAAGGCACTACCATGCCTATGGCGCCCCCAATGGTTTGGCAGACAATTTCCGGACTATATGGCTTTGCATCCGGGACCGGACATGGTTCAAGCCGATGCACGATGTTCTGATTTGACATCGAATTGGCAGCCCATGCGGCAGCATTGGCCGGCTCGACACAGAGGTTATTCATCAGTGGATTTACGAAATTTTCACTCGCCCAGTCTGCCGGCGAAAGCGCAGCCGCTTTTATATTTTCTGCGTGGGAACTGTTGTTTTCCGGTTTTTCAAATCGAGACATAGCCAAACTCCAGGCATTCTTGCCTGAATGTTATGGCTTACGGGAAGATAAAACACTGTTCAATTGTGCAGGTTTTTCCTCAGAGCCAAGATTTCACTTCCTAGCTGGCGCGGGTCAGCACTGTCCCGTACATGTCCGGCGCCGAAAATCCCTTTAGAAGAGCATGGGGTGCAAAACTGTTGAGAATGGCGATTTTCTCGACACCCCTGTCCAGGCACAACAAACAACTCTTGATCTTAGGGAGCATGCCGCCCGATATGGTGCCGTCTTCCAGACATTCCTGAGCCTGGGCCGGAGTCAAATGACTGATCCTTGATGATTGATCTTGAACATCACGCAAAACGCCCGGTACATCAGTGAGAAAGATCAAGGCGTCGGCATTTAAATAAGTTGCGATCGCCAGTGCAGCGTGGTCGGCATTTAGATTGTAGAGTTGCCCGTTTTCATCCTTTCCGAAAGGCGAGATAACCGGCATCCAACCAGCCCACAACCACCGATCGAGTTTCGAGATGTCCACGTCCACAATCTCTCCCACCCAGCCCAGATCAACATCATTGCCCTGGGCATCTTTATAGTCCATTTTTTTGCTATTAAATGGATTGATGGTTTTGGAACAAAAACTAAGAGCCTGCGCACCCTGGTCGAGAAATTTCTGGGTAAGCATCTCATTTATGGAAGAGAAAACATCGACCGCGACAGCAAGCGTCTGATCATCGGTGATTCTCAAACCACCGACCTTTTTGGTTTCCTTTCCCAGAGCAGCCAGTGTGTCACTAACGGCCGTACCGCCACCATGAACCAGAATTACTCTAACTCCTTGATCGATGAGCGAGCAAGTGTCCTCAATGAGCTGATCGAGAACCTTTGGGTTCATAATTGCATTGCCGCCGAATTTGACGACAACAACCGGATCACCGTCTGTGCTCAAGCCGAATGTAGAATTCGGGAGCGCATCGTAGTTCTCCTGTAATATCGTGCCTTTAAAAGTTGCCAAATTCATTTCGGTCACCTAAGTCCTGTAAGAGCCATTGATCCGCACGTAGTCATAACTGAGATCGCAACCCCACGCGGTAGCTTCCTCTTTTCCGCAATTCATATTTACCTGAATGATGATGTTCTTTTCGGCAAGTATTTGTTTGGCCAGAATTTCATTTACACAGACAGGTTCACCATTCTTCAAGAGTTCAAGAATTCCAGCGTCGCTTTTGAGTGAGATAGAAACGGTTGAGGGATCGAATTTCGCTCCGCTGTATCCCATCGCACAGATGATTCTGCCCCAATTGGCGTCTTCGCCAAAAAATGCGGTCTTCACGAGGCTGGATGAAACGATTGACCGAGCAAGGAGCCTTGCATCTTCTTTGGAAGCCACAGATTCTACTTTGGCTTCCAGAAATTTGGTCGCTCCCTCGCCATCTTGCACGATAACCTTGGCCAGATGTGTATTCACTTTCTTCAGCACTTCGCAAAATGTGAAGTAGCCGTCGCCCTCACTGTCGATAATCTTGTTGCCGGCCAGTCCATTGGCCATGATTGCCACCATGTCGTTTGTGCTGGTATCGCCGTCAACCGAAATCATGTTGTAGGTATCGGCACCACTGTCTTTTAATGCCTTTTCGAGCATATGCGGAGCGATATTCAAATCCGTTGTGATGAAGCTCAGCATTGTCGCCATATTCGGGTGAATCATGCCGCTGCCCTTAGCCATGGCACCGAGCACGACATTCTTGCCGCCGACCTCAAACTCGACAGAGATCTGTTTTGTATAGGTATCTGTGGTCATGATTGCTTCGGCAGCCAGTTGTCCGGCAAGCTTTGAATGTTCTATAGACGAGGCGACGTTGATGATTCCTTTGGTGATGATCTCCATTGGCAGTTGCACACCAATTACTCCAGTCGAGCAAACGAGAATCTCCTCAGGTTTTACACCGATACATTCGGCGTAAGTAGCGGCCATAATCTCCGCGTTTTCCAGACCTTCCTGGCCGGTGCAGGAGTTGGCATTGCCGCTGTTAATGACAATGCCGCGTATGGTTTCAGACTTGGCCACAACACTCTGATTCCAGAGAATCGGTGCGGCTTTCATCACATTGGTTGTGAACATGCAGGCGACAGTTGCAGGAACTTCACTATAGATTAATGCTAGATCTTTTCTTTTGCGTTTGACACCGATATGTGCTCCGGCTGCCTTGTAGCCTTTGGCGCTTGTGACGCTGCCGGAAAACGGCGCTTCAACCACCTTGCCCTGAACAGCCAGAGCGTGAGCATCAATGATGGTGGTGAATGAATTCATTTCGTATCTCCCTTAACACAAAAACGGCTGCATAGAAAAATCCCCGAGTCCTGGAAATGGCACTCGGGGATAGAAAAGATCTGCAGCGTTGTATTAAATCAACATATGCGAACTATCCCCAAGCGCGTTGGCGCGGCGTCGGGGGAATCGTCGGTTATGGCTAAGAGACTTGCTGAATTGCATTCTGAAATTTCCTGGGACGTCTGTCCTCGAACCTTCGTTCTTGAACTACTTAGTGTACACGCTACGCATTTTTTCTGTCAATCAATCACGGGCACCTGCAGACTTTGTTAAGCGGGAAAGATCGGAGCTTGAGTCAAACCAGTCGATTCCTGCCAGCCGAAGTGAATATTCATATTCTGTACAGCCTGTCCAGCTGCGCCTTTCACCAGATTGTCCAGGGCCCCGACTATGATCGCTCGGTTGGTTCTTTGATCAATGGTCAATCCGATATCACAGTAATTAGATCCTTTCACCCATCTGGTCTCAGGGTACTGATAGTCACCTGACCGAGGGTCGAAGATTCTGATGAATTGCTCATCTTCATAGAACTCGCTATAAAGATCAAAGAGATCTTTTTCAGTCATTTTCTTTTTTAAAGATCCATATGCAGTGCATAAGATACCTCTGTTCATAGGAACCAAATGCGGTGTAAATGAAATTGCCAGAGAGTTCTCAGCATAGGGATTCAAAGCCTGTTCGATCTCGGGAGTGTGCCTGTGGCTGCCGAGCTTATACGCTTTGATTGACTCATTGCACTCATCAAAATGCACACCCAAAGAAAGACTTCTTCCTGCACCGGATACTCCGGATTTTGCATCGACTATCACCGTGGTCTCATCGACCAAGCCAGCACTCAGTAATGGTGCCAGGCAAAGAATGGAACAAGTTGCATAACAGCCGGGGTTGGCAATCAGTTTTGCAGACTTGATTTTGTCCCTGTTCAATTCAGGCAAACCGTATGCTGAACTCTCGAGAAGTTGCGGGTTTGGATGAGTAAATTCGTACCACTGATCGTAATCGTCTTTGTTTTTCAAACGAAAATCCGCGCCCAGATCAACGATCGCGCATTTTGCAAGCACGTCTTCGCTGACCATTTTTGCGGCGTGTCCATGCGGCAATGCCAGAAAGATCAGATCTACATCAGAGCAAAGAGTATCTATATGCTCAGTGCTGCAGGTGAAGTCAGCCATCTTCGACAAGCCGGGATAAACCGATGCGAATGTCTTTCCGCTGTTGCTGGAAGAGACGGCAGTATGGACTTTCACATTCGGGTGCTGAACCAGAATTCTGATCAACTCCTGACCTGTGTAACCGGTAGCTCCAACAACTGCGACCTTTTTCATTTGCATTTCCGTCATTTTGAACAAGCCCTATAACAAAAAACCCCTGGTCCATAGACCCGGGGCTAAAACTCGAAAATGGTGCTAAATCAGCTAAGCCATATCGGCGCCGGGCCTTCGATGAAGTCCTGGGCGGCGTCGGGATATAACTTGTTGGGCTTGTTGAAGCTGCATTTATCTTGTGCCTGGCACCTAATTAGTCAACTTAGCTAGTGTGCGGCACGGTTTACGGGTTTGTCAACAGATCTTAACCTTTCGTTAAGCATGCTAAACGAATTCTCATTTGGGCACAATTTCGCCATGCTCCCGTCCAAGTATCGGTGGTCAATTTCTGCGGAGATTGTGTAAACATCCGGCGAGAAAGGGTTGCGTTATTAACCAAATTGGGTCTACCGTGTAATCAGCGATGCCGAAAAAATGGCTAATCGCATGCAAATCAAGATCCTTTTACCAATACAGGAATTCTTTTAAAACAAAGAAACAGCCGCTCCAGAGCCGCATTTGCGGTATTTGGGTTCGGGAAACGAACATAGCGGTTGAGCACTATCTATAGTGCCCTGCTCTGGCACAGGATTTTATGAACGAGGTAACAACTATATATGCATGAATTGAAAGTGCACACGCTCACGGGCATTGCCGGCGGAGCAAAATCAAAAACAAAACTTGTAATTACAGATGTGGATGGAACTCTGGCTTCCTTCTGGGACTATTTTGTTCCAGCCATAAGAGACTTTATAAGAGATATCAGTCAGAGAACCGATAAGTCTTATCACGAACTTGCTCGCGATATCGGACACGTAATCGAAAGACGCGGTACTCACGAGTATCCGTGGCTTTTAGAAGAAACCGGCTTTGCCTGGGCAAATTTCGCAGACGAACCGGAAGAATTCATCGAAGAATTCGTCAAGCCATTCTGGCAGGCGGTCGATGAAAATCGCGCCAAGTATCTGCGTCCATATCCCATGGTTTTGGAAACTCTGGAAGCGCTCAAACGCAAAGGCGTAAAAGTCGTTGCCTTGAGCGATGCGCCGGAGTATATGGCTCGGGTTAGAAACAAGCAAATCTTTGATGGTTTGCTCGATGCCGTCTACTCTCTGGAAACGGTTGAGCCAGAGAAGGATGACCCCTTCCGGCCAATCTCGTTTAAGCATGGACGCGAACGCGTCGCCAAATTGAGAAAGGAAACAGCGGATTTGCAAACACGTTTGCATATCTTGCCGTTCGAATATGAAAAGCCCTGCCCAGTTGGTCTCGATCAAGTTCTCAAAGATTTTGATGTCTATCCTCAGGAGGCCCTCTTTATCGGCGACAGCCTGGCTAAAGATGGAATCGTTGCGGCATCACGCGGTATCCGATTTCTCTGGGCGCATTACGGAAGCAGCCTACCGGCTGAATACGAAGAAATGATCAACTACTCGCTCAAGCCGGAAATTTCTGGCGACAGATCAGAGCCTGGCAAAAAGACACTGCCTCCGGAATTGATCACAGCAGTTGCCGCACGCTACGACGAATTACTCAATTTCGTCTGAGTGCATCTGCAGCAAGCCACTAAATTCCAGCACTAATTCGGCGACGCAATCATAATTGGTTGCGTCGTCGCCATTTAACCATAAGGATGATGCAAGTAAGCGAGAATGGGAGCTATCGTTGTAGGGGTTTTGAGGAACGCAAGAGTGATTTTATTCCAGAAGCAGGTACGTCAGGCCGAAGCACACCGCCCGAGGGTTCTGCCTCTTTTGTTGTCGGCAATAATTCCGCTTGCATGCCTATGGGCTGAGCTACCCTCATTTGCAGCACCTCCACCCGGGGCAACCGATGACAAGCGCTCAGTTCAACATTCCCCACGTTCCGAGACATCTACAACATCTACAACATCTACAAAAGATTCAGCCGGTCGCCAATTGACCAAACAAATGAATTGCAGAAGCTGCCACATCATTGAAGGCGACGGCGGGCTGATCGGACCTCCCTTGGATGGAATCGGCAAGCATCGCGACACAGAGTTCGTGATTGCTAAATTGAGCAGCCAAAAGAAGCCCAGCTCCAAACTGCCTCCTTATCTGACTACATTCGAAATAATGTCGCATGTGCGCCTCCCGCATGAACAGTCAAAGGCAATTGCCGATTATCTGGTCGAGCTTCCGGAGACAAATGTAAAGTGGGATCTAAAAAACCATAAAACAGGCTCTGCCGATTCCAATTCCATCCCGTCAGGCTCTCATTTCGAGGCCAGCAAACCAGATGCGAGCAGTGCCAGAGGCAAGAAACTATATCTTGACCATGGTTGTGCAGCCTGCCACTCAATAAACAGCCAGGGTGGATCGATTGGACCTTCTCTGGACGGCGTTGCCGCAAGGAGAAGCCGCAATTTTATCGAAAGCAGGATAACTAACGGCGCACTTCTTGGCGCCAATCGAAAAGGTGAGTACAAGAAAATGGGCTACCGAATGCCACCGACGGTAGTTTCAAAAAAAGAACTCTCGGATATCACCGATTTCCTTTTCACTCTTGCCAATAAATCCAAACCAGAGTAGGCAGAATTGCTACTAACGGGTCGAAGACCTGTAGATGGGAATTCTCCTTTGACCGGCGCCAAATAGGTGCCGAATAAGATATCCCATAGTGGAAAAATATTGGCGAAGTTCCTATTGAAGTGCTTTGCTTGAGAAGAGTGGTGCAATCGATGAAGCTGTGGACCGATAAATACTGGAGTCAAACGCCCAAGATCCAGTTTCAAATTCATGTGAGAAAAGGAAGGCAAAATCATTCCAAGAGAAATGCCGAATGCCAGTGGTGCAAATGGAAGATCAAATAAAGTCACCATCGGAAGCATTATAAATGGAACGCGCAAAACGGCTTCCAGAGGATGGTGTCGATTTGTAGTCGTCACGTTCATATGCTCCTCCTGGTGATGCATTTTGTGCATTTGCCAGAGGAAAGGAACACTGTGTTCTACTCTGTGCAACCAATATGCAAAAAAATCGTAAATAAAAAGCACGAGAATTTCGCACCCGATCTTCCCCTGCCACGTGGTCGGTGGAGCGATCGTCAATAGTGGGTGAAAGGGCATTGGCGGCAGTGCAGCTGCCAGTAATCGCATCGTCGTCTGGATGGAAGCAGTAAGAGCCAGTGCTATAAACAAGTTAAAAACGATCCCTGCGAACGGTTGTTTTTCTTCTATAGGCCGGATTTTTTCTAATACGAAAAGACAGGCAAAAACAATCAGTGCATACTGATAATTGTTCAATGTCGTTTGAATGATTTCGTTAAGCAAAAGAATCAGCTCCGACTGCTGCAGATCTACAGCTTGCCTACATAGTTCGAAATTACCTCGCCCATACCAAAGGAGAACAGATTAGCCGCGATGATGACCGCAAAATCGCGCATTATCACTGCCCGAGAGACGGCCGCCGCGCCAATTTCTCGGGCTCGAAGTCCATGATGAAACACCAACCAGAAAACAGCACATTCCGCAATTGGCACCAGAGTCTCTGTGACTGCACGAAAGAGCACGCCGTGCAGATCTGGATTAATGAGCCGGGGCATCACAATTACTACAAACGGATAAGTGCAAGCCGTCAGCAAAAAGCCGGCTTGCAAGCGCGTTTTAAATGAATGGCAGGACGACAGTCCGGCCAAAAGAACAGGCGTTTCGAAAATGACGCCCAGCGTGTAGCCGGTTATCAATGCAAAAACAATGAACTCAGGATCGTACCAGGGCGAACTCATAGTAGAAATTCTCGCAACTTTGAGAAAACCTATTTGCTTTCAGTTTTTGCCGGGTCTTTATT
>CAZHEZ010000185.1:0-16563 GCA_964531315.1 uncultured Candidatus Obscuribacterales bacterium
TATAGCAGAGGCTGGCATTGAAAAATAGCAGCCTGCATCTTAATTGGTGGATGCGAGAGAAAACCGGCTGTTATTGCTGGTTTTCTCTCAACGTCACTGCCGCTCTGCCGGGTTCGATTGCTCATTCTCCAATTCTTCTTGCCGTTCAATTGTTTGGGAAATAGGCAAAATAAGTGCAGAGAGCAAACCGGTGTGCGCAGCCGGTTTGCTCTCTTTGATGCGTTTAGCTCGCCTCAGTTCCCTGACTGGCACGCCAGGCCCCATCGTAGAACTTGAAGGTCATTTTTCCCGCGTAGAAAGCGACAGAGTTGGGAAGGATGGCGACAAGGGTGAGCATGGTGAAGTTGTGCCAGAATAGCGATAACATCAGTGCCGTGAAAAGCGGGTTGTCAGAGATCCACGCAGCTAGGCTCTGAGCATCGGTGACACGCACTCGAGCAGGGCCTGTTTCTTGTTGCTTGGCTGCCTTGTTTCCTGCGCCTGCCGTGACGAAAGCGCCTATGAAGGTAGAGAGAAGCGCTTCTTTTGATCCCAGACCTGCTCCGATCATATTGAGAATAATCCAGCTCAACAGAGCGACCACGACTGCGATCACGGCCAGAAGGAACCAGTAGGAGAGATCTCTCGACTTCGGGAATTGCATGGGTGTTTCCTCTTTTAAAACCGACGATGTTGAAAACGGGCATGACGGCACGCAGACGCCATCCCCAGTTGCTCACTGCATAAGAGATCGACCTGGATGGATGTGGATTGTCGGATTTGGTGCGTTTGTAGTCCTGCAGAGAATAGAAATTGTTTCTATGAAATTACTTTGGCAGAAAGAGAATGGCGATCCAAACAAAACTGGTATTGTGTAGCGCTTTTCGCAAAGCGGCTTGTTTTTCCTCTGCGGTAATTCCCACGCTTTATGTTTGTTGCTTAATCTGCCTCTGCGTTGCGAGCTCATGCATTCACGGTACTATCGCGAACGCCGCCACCTGGTTAGCCTTAGTTAAATCAATTGACGCCTGCACGCTAGCGCTTCCCTTTCGATGGAATAAGAACCGCCCCTGGTGGCAAACAATGACGTGAGACGGCTCTCAGACTGGGTTTTAGATGTGTTGCCATGAGTAGAACTGTAACCTGATTGCTCGCGCAAACCATTTACTGCCTCATCGTTTTTTCTTTAGGTTTTAAATGTATTTTTTTCCTTCTCACTTTCGCCGGAGCTATTGGCCAAGCGCTTTCCACCCTCACATCCAACCAATCTAGCTGAGAAGACAAGGAGGACATATGTTCTTCTCCAGTCCATGGTGCCTGCTGTTAATGGCGGGGTTGATACCGATCCTCTGGTTCGGACATCTCCGCCGTTCAACACTGGCTCATACCAAAGTTTCTATCCACAAAAATCTGCGCAGCGTGCCTCTTGTGGCCCGGTTGCCCAATATCTTCCTCGCTGTCGCCTGGATATGCCTGAGCCTGGCGATGGCCCGGCCGGTGTTAGTCGAATCTCACAACTCGACTACCATCGAGTCCCGGGACATCGTCATCGCTTTAGACGTGTCCGGGTCGATGACCGAGCAGGTGAAGGCGCCCACCAGCCATGTGGCATTGTGCGCCAATCCGCTTCCACTCAAGGAAGCTCCCAAGCCGGCATCGTCCAGCACATCGACATCCGGCTCAAGCAGTGACACATCCACAAGTGTCTACACCCGCCTGAGCGCGGCACGGGAAGCGGCACTCATGTTCGTTTCCTGCCGCAATGGTGATCGTGTAGGCTATCAGCCCTTTGCCGAGCGATCGTATACCGGTTGGCCAATGACCGCCGACTTGCAAGTCGTCTACACGATGATTTCGCTGGCCGGCGATTATATGGGCAATGACACGAACTTTGACGGGCCGACCGATCCGGGCGGCAAAATTGGAGCACTGCAAGCAGCAATCGATCACTTCAAAGAACTCGGTCATTCCGAAACCCGTGTGCTAGTGATGGTCACCGACGGGGAAGACGACATAACCAGCGACCGTTTCAATGAATTGGTTGCGCAAATGCGCGACTTGCACATTCACATTTATGTTCTGGGAGTGGGCGAAGATTGGACCACAGGGTCCACTCAGGATCTCAGAAAATTCGTGGATGCTCTGGGCGGCGTCGTCATTCCGGTGACGGATGCCGATCAGATGAGGGCTGGATTCGATCGCATCGACCAGCTCGAGAAATCTATCGAAGTCGTCGAAACTGCCGTCACCTACCGGGAAATCTACTACTGGTTCCTGGCTGGACTGGCTGTTTTCGGAGTGCTCTTCATGCTATCTTCCGCGCTCGTGCGCGAGGACATGTAGGAAGCGAGGTGTAATATGCAAAATGCCAATACGGCAATAACTGCATGGCAGGAAAACCATCCTTTGCTTGCTGCAATTGCCAGAAGGCGCAGAGTAATCTTCCTGGCCGTTCTCCTCTTGTCCGGCTTGCTCATCTTCTCTAAAGGAGTAGAACTATCTTCCTGGCGCAGCCCGCAAATCGAGCTGTACAACCAGGCAATGGCAGCATATGAAAACGGCGATCTGGACTCGGCGGTAAAGCTCTTCGATAGCTCCATTGCCGCCTATGAGCAAGAACTAGCCGAGCAAGACGGCATACATAACTTGATCTACGGTACACCCAGCCGGGAATTAGCTGCTCTGGCGAACTTTCAGAAGGGCAAGTCACTTTTGCTCATGAAGAAAGTGCGCCCGGCCATCGAGGCTTTCATGGAGTCATTGAGGCTCAATCCCGGCGACGACTACACAGCCCTCGGCGTCAAAACTGAGGATGTGCAGCGAATGTTCGATCAAGCGCTGATCGTCAAATACGATCTGGAAATGCTCTTTAGAGCAAATCAATCGCAGGCACAAGAATCTGATCAAGGTCAACCGGCTCAGCCAGCGGATAAGGGCGATAAGCCGGTGCCTGGCTCGCCACAATCCGGACCGCCGGGCGGCAGCGGGCAGGGCGATGGAGGCGGCGATGATCTGTAAGTGGAAGGAGTCTAAATCATGTCCGCTTTAACGTTTGCGCATCCGCTGGCCCTGGCGTTGGCTGCAATCGCACTGCCTCTTTTGGCGGTGCTCTGGTATTTCAACTTCAAGATGAGAGACCGCGCCAAAAGCCGCTATGGTGAAGAACGTCTCCTCGCCGCGTCCAATCTACCGATGCGCCTGCGCCAGGAGAGATGGATACTGGCGGCCTGGTCGGCAGCGGTATTGCTGGTTGTAATAGCGGCTGCCGATCCGGTCTTGCCGGCCGCACCGGCTGTGGTATCAAACGGCACCCTGCAAGTGGTCGTCGTCATCGACGTCTCCAACAGCATGGCGCAGGAATACTACAGGAAAGACATGGTGGTCCCGGAAGGCGGTGTCCCGGCTGGTTCTTTTGGATCCTGTCTGGATATGGCTAAGCAGCTGACAATCAATCAAATCATGCCGGCCATCCGCGGCAATGAAATCGGAGTGGTCGGCTATGCCGGCACGGGATTCCCGCAGGCGGAGCTGACTACGGATATGGAATCCGTCACCTGGGTAATGCGCCACTGGATGAAAGTCAAGGATGTGCCCGGAGTCGGCTCCGACTATGCCGCCGGTCTCAAGCAGGCGGTCGACATCTTTGATCGCAGCTCAAAAGGCGATCAGCAACGAGCAATCGTGCTTTTCTCCGACGGCGGCTTCACCGGCTCCGAGACTGCTCTTGCCGATGTGATGAAGATGCTCAAAGATCGCGGTATTCGCCTGGTGATCGTGGCAGTAGGATCGCCTGTTCCTATGGCCATCCCAATGTACGATTATCAAAATCGCTATGTCGGTGACTTCCCCGGCGACGGCAATGTTGAACTGGTCAAGACCGATGAGGCGAAGTTGATCGCACTGGCGGCACAGGCGGACGGTCAATATATCCGTCTTTTGTCCGGTCAGAGCTTAAACATTGACTGGGCGCATGCTCTGGCATCCAACCGCGCCGTCACCGAATACGCGCACGTCTACCAGATTCCCCTGGCGGTGGCGGCACTCTTGTTTGCCGCCCTTTTTCTCAGGGGGGTCGTCAGGTCAAAACCGCGTCCCTCTTAAATCCTGATCTCCAGATGGCGGCGTCGCTCGGCAGCAAGTCTGGCGGCGCCTCCATTCACGTATCTAAGTTCTGCATGCGCTGCCCATACGGCTGCGCATACGAAAGCTCAAGGAGCTCATCATGCCTGTCTTGTTAAATCCGAAAATCGAGATCGTGCATCCCAAGATTCTGGCATTGAAGCAACAGCTCGATCGCGTCATCGTCGAACATGACGCTATCAAGCTTCGCCTCATTCTCGCCATTCTCGCCGGGCAGCATGTTCTCATCGAATCAACTCCCGGTCAGGGCAAAACCATGCTGGTAAAAACCCTGCAAAACTGCATCAGCGGCACCAATAGTGCACGCGTGCAGGGTACGCCCGACCTCACTCCCAATTCGGTTTTGGGATTCGAGGTTTATGACCCCAAGAAAGCCGAATTCGTTACGCGCACGGGACCGCTGATCGGCGCTCACTTTCTGCTCTATGATGAAGCCAACCGCGCCGCTCCCCGCACCAATTCCGCCACTCTGCAAGCGATGCAGGAGAAGCAAGTCACTATAGGTGGTGTCACTTACGACCTGGAGCAGCTCTTCCTGGTCATGGCTACCATCAACCCCATCGAACAGGAAGGCACCTACACTCTGCCTGAAGCGATGCTCGATCGCTTTTGTTTCAAGCTGGAGATGAAGAATATCTCCCGTGCAGGTGAAATCGAGCTGCTGCGCCGCACTGCCGTGCACCAGCAGGGTGCCATGTCGTTGCTCGACAGACCGCCCGTGTCGGGTGAGGAAATGCTCGCTTACCGCAAGGAAGTGGAAGAAATCGCCGAGAATGTGCCCGACGAAATCCGCGGCTACGTCATCGACTGCAATCGCGCCACCCGGCCAGTTGCCGACGGCGGCACTCTGGAAGATCTCGACCTGCGCGCGCACTCTCACTTCGCCGGCGAGATTCGCTATGGCGTCTCACCGCGCGCCGGCATCTCGGTGTTGCACACGGCAGCCGCTCTGGCATTCGTGAGCGGGCGCCGCTATGTGACGGTGGATGACGTGAAAGCTGTCATTCCAGATTGCTTCCGCCATCGCATCATCCTCAACTATGTTCCGCAGCCTGATGACACGACGATCTCAGACCTGATCGCCACGATTCTGGATGCAGAAGTTGGGGTGCCCCTGATCGAGGTGGCATAGCTCGGCACGCATTGAAACAAGCATGAAGCAGCGTTCGTAAGTAAAACGGATGCTGCTTCACGCTTAAGACAACAAAAAGCCCAAGGTGAGAGTGCCGCCGCGATTGCCTTTCCAAGCAGGTGCATTGCGCCTGTTCTTGTCTTCTCTACGACTATATGCAAGGACAAATGTGATGAAAAGGGAAACACAAGAGGCCATCCACGACGCTCTCGCCTGGGTGGACTCGACGCCTATGTACATCAGCTGGAGGTCGAATCAGCCATTTCCAGGTGCCGGCGAACGCAAAAGCCGCCGGCGCGGGCCGACCATTCCAGACTTCGCCACCCACCAAAACTGGGAGCCCGGTGACGAAATCAACAATATCGACTGGGTAGCCAGCGCTCAGACCAATATGGAACAGCTGGTTTTGAGGCTCTATCACGAACCGCGCGACATCAATGTCGTGATAGTCGCCGATCTGGGACCAACCATGAGCTTTGGCACAACCGAGGTGACCAAGCGGCAATTCGTGGCTCGACTTTCTGCGTCCATCCTGGTGTCGGCCGAAAAGACCCACGATCTCGTCGGTTTGATTGCCTATCCGGATCCTGAGCAGCTTCATCTGGTCAGCCCTCGCCCTGCCAAAAGCGTGCTTCGTGATGTACTGCAAAATGTGATTGAATGTGGTGCTCCTATAGAAAATGAGGCAGAACCGCCAACGCTTCGTCGTGGACTGGCCTCCTTAGGCAGAACAAGACCACATGCGGATCCCGCCGTTCTCTCAAAGCGGTCGCGCTCCGCACGCAGTGTGAACAATCTGACCGACGCTCTAAAGCGCCTGCCCAAGTCACGTTCACTGGTATTTATCGTCTCTGACTTTCTCAATCTGTCGGATGCCGATAAAGCAGCTCTCAAAAGAGCGGCGCGCACGCACTATGTTGTTTGCCTGGGAGTCCAAGACATCCGCGAACGAGAACTGCCTTCCGGATTCGGCTTCTACACACTACAAGACATCAGCACCGGAATAACTCAGACGATCTGGCTGAGCGACAAAAACCGCCGGCAATATCGCCACAATTTCGAGCTTTTGCAGCGGTCTCTGGCCGACTTCTTCGATGAGGCGCAGATTCACTACACAGCTTTCTCGACTGAAAATTCAGAAGCCGCCCGCAGAGGAATCCGCGAGCTCTTCTGGATATATCGATAAGGCGAAAGGAGAAAACAATGAAAAGAACAATCGCCTGGTCTCTTGCTCTCTTGCTGACCATAACGCTGGCGGTAAGCTCGGCAATAGCATCGGCACAAAGCAGTACCGTCGATTTGTGCGGCAAGCCCCTGCAAGGTGCCATCGGCGGAATTGAGGCCACGCCCACCTACGACTATTCCGGTTATGGTTCAGGCAGCTATCCTTACGGCGGCTATGGACCTTCCGGACCATACGGCGAAGGCGACTACTACACACCTGCGCCGACTCCAACCGCGACGCCGATTCCACAGCCTGAAAATCCGGTCAGCAAAACATGCGAATTCGGCAAAGTGCAGATCTCCGTCCGCTCCGATCGCCACGGCACCTATCGCATCGGCGATGTGATCGTTGTCGATGTCTATTTGCTCACGGCACCGGAAGTGCAAATCAACGTTGACAATTTGATCAGAGACAAAGTTCTGGTCTTCGGCAACGACTCCGACTTTGAGCTGGCCGCTACTCCTGTCTTGGAAACAACCGCAATCAACGGTCGCATTTTGCACCACATACAGTTGCGCGTGCGCAGCTTCAGCACTGAGCCGATCCTCTACGTATCTGCGGACTTGCTCTATGCCACCGAGGTGGTGCAGAATGATCCGGCCTGGAAACGGCTGACCACTCCACCCCTGATGATCACGACTACGCGCACACTCGACCAGGGCGATGCGCCACTGGAAGGTGATATCGACCGGCAGGAAAGCGGTGGAACCTGGTTGGCCAATGTATTGCTCGGCCTGGGCGGTCTTTTGTCTGGTCTTGCCATTCTCCTCTTTGCCGTACCGACAATCAAAGCCATAGTAAATCGCAAACGCCCGGTTTCTCTAAATGAAGTGGCCTGGCGCCAGCTCGATCACGTCTTCGAGCGCGGCAAAGCGGAAGGTTTTTCACGTCAGGACTATGCGCAAATCGCGGCCATCTTGCGTGGGTGGTTGACACGAGAACCTGCAACATTGCGCGAGATTGAAATCGTTAATGATGGCGATGAAAGGCTCAATGACATCCGCAGTGCGCTGGCCAAACTGGACCGTATCATCTTTGCGCCGCAAGGTGAGGAACTCAATCTCAATGTCGGCGAACTGGCACAATTGGAGCGGGAATTGGAGCGGATCGTGCCAAGACCAGTGAAAGAAGGAAAGCAGTGAAACAACTCCTCGACTCAGGCTTGCTTTGCGGCGTATCGCTTTTGCTTCTCTGTCTTTCCTCCTTCCTCTTCGGTCGAATGTTTGGACTGAGGGGCTTTAAGCGGCCGAGCAACGGCGCTAAAAGCGAAAAGCGGCATAGTGATTTCGCCCCCGAGTCTCTGTTCCCGGACAACGACGCCGACTGAGTTTGGCCGTTGCCATAGGACTTGACTAAAGCCATCCCGCATCACCAGTGGTGCGGGATGGCTTGTCTTCAACTTTAGAGATGGCGCAACTGAGGCGCTTTCCCTTCAATAAAACGCTAATCAAAATCCCAAGGAAAAGTCAATGACACGTATTTCCGTAGCCAACCTTGTGGCAGAAGTCACCAATACTTCGACCAACCAGAGTTTTGTGGTGGGTTTCCTCAACCGCAAATCAATTTCACGCGGAGACCCTGCCTATACGGCCCTGGGCGGGGCTGCCTTACTTACCTCAGATGCGATGCTTTTGCTCGCTGACAAATACGGCGCCGTCTTTGAGAAAGGCAATGACGCTCGTTTTCATGTGACGGATGCAGATGCCGATCAGGTTTTGCAGATGCTGGAGGGGCGCGATCACAAACTGATAGAGCTCAGCCTCGAGCGTGAAATGCGCGAGGAACTCTGCGGGTTGGAATTGCCGGGGCAGGAAGAACCAGTTCTTCTTGAGTCTGACCTGGATTCTGCTGCATATATATTTCTAAAACACGTGCGGCAGATCTCCGATGAAGCTGCTGATGAGGCTATTCACCGACTCTTCTTTCTCTACGAAATGAAGCTGCCTGATCACGTGTTCAAGAAATTGGCCGGCAATCAGTACATCAAGCTGCTCAGTGCCGATGAGATTCTCAAAGGACGTTCTACCGACGGGAAGAAAATCGGCGGTAATCTCGGCTTGATGTAATTCGCCCTTCTTTTGACTTCAAGCATTGGCGCCGGTGTGCAGCCATGCTTGAAGTCAATTGCTCTTTTGACCAGTGTTTGAGCCACTGGCGAAGACTTTTGTGAAAGGACGCCAAACCCCTTTTTTTTTGGCGATAGAGTACTATATGTATTAATATAGTCAGTTCTAAAACGAATAAAGCAAGGGCAGTCAGCAGCTGAAATAATGCTCTGCTGACTGTCGGTACGCGTTTTAGCGTCAAACAAGAAACAGGTTAGGTAGCGACGAGAAATCCTTCCACACTTCGGCTTTGTGGCCGAGTCCGGCATCGTTGCAGGCATCTTGGACGACCTCTACGGTGGTGGAGCGGCTGATCATCGCGATCGCGACCGCGGTTGCCTTCACGCAAGCGCGCGTATTAACGCCCATGACGCGCACCTTGTTTAGATCGAACCTCTTTTGGCAGCAGGCTTTGAGGATACAGAATGCACCTGAAGTTTTGTCTTTTCGAGCAATATCCCAGCCAGTTTCGTCGTAGTCGGCCAGGAGCTCCATAATGGTGGGATTGGTTTGACCACAATTATTGAACTCGACAATCACTATCCCTGAGCCGCGCTGTTTGGCTTCCATGATCTCGAGGCGGACATTGTTGATCGTCTGTCGATCCTGGCTTGCGTAGAATGCAGATTGCATGTCGATGACGGCAATTGTGGATCCAGGTCGGCTCTGAGCTGTTTCACAATTGGTCTGGAGACTCAGATGTTTTTGTGGGCCCTCGAACAGAAGACGGGAATCGGACGCAAAAGGCATTGCTGATCCTTTCACACGAAATTGGCAAGAAGTTTTTTCTGCACTCAGGTATGCCTGAGTCAAGGTACGCACTGCAAGTGGCGGTGCGCACCTTGCTGCCATTGTGCCGAGGAGCACGATTATGCTCTTCTACTCGCCGTCATCACTACTACCACTACTACTGGTACTGCCTTCATCCGAGCTTGATGACGAACTGTCGCCTGAACTGCTTGAATAGCTGCCACTGCTACCGCTCTCGTCGGAATTGACAGACGAGCCGGAATTGCCGCCGCTCTCGTCGGAATTGCCGCCAATCACAGTGTCTGCCTGATTATCGGTGTTGATGGAAGGAACTGATTGCGTTGTCACACCCTCCTGGGTGCTTCCGCTTTCCACTACCACCGAAGTGCCATCTGTCGTGTCGCCTCCCGTTGTATCGCAAGCAGAGTCTGCGCATTGAGACAGGTCGCTTGTGTTGTACGTGACAGTCCCATCATTGTCATCCGACGTCTGATAGACGTCGTCATTGACGTCGCCGTTATTGGAACTCTGCTCGACCTTGCCGGTGCTGTTATTGTAGTAGTCATTGACCTCGTTGACTGTGGTTTGGTTGACATAAACGCTGCTGCTGCTGCTGTAGTAGCCCACAGAAGCGCCGCTGTACAGGCTCAAAACGGGCTGAGCGTATAGGAAGTTGCCGTAGAGGGGCCAATAGTAGTCATTTTGGATGACCATGAACGCCATCAGCATTGGGAAATAGTAATCGTGTCCGTCACGATCGTGACGTTCGCACTTGCCCCACTTGCGGGCACAGTCGTCGGCGTTGGGAAAGGACGGTGTTGTTGCATTCGCTTCTTTCACCGCCCCCTGGAAGGCCTTTGAGCAGTCAGCTTCCGAGGAGCCCGCTTTCATGCATTCGGCGACGCTCTTGAAGATGAAACCCTGGCTGCTTCCCGAAGGAGGAGACGACTTGTGGGCTCCACTGCCGGCGCAAGCACTTACCAGTAGAAGGACAGACACCATTGCCAAAGTGCAGATGGAACGCAGACTGACGAATTTGCTCATCGATACCCTCGTTTCTAAATGCGGTCTGATTATGTTGGCATTCACTGCATCACAGGAAGTATCTGCAGCTGCGCTACAGACTCGAACATGAAAAACTCTGCTAATCAAACCTTGGCGGCGATGGTATTTCCTGATCACGGGTAAAATGCAACATGCCATCTTTTAAGGCAACAGGGATCGGCAAAAAAAGCGGGTGCCCTCGGGATGAAACTTCTTGATACAAAGGAGTGCGCTAACCTTGCGGCCGTTGCTGGAATTCTGGTGCGAACTGCGCAAACAGAACAGAATTAAATAAAGAGACAAATATGTATGCCACCATCGAATATGCAGTGGTGGCAAAATGCTCAGTGTCCTGTCCCGTTATTTTGTTCGTGCCGATTCTATTCATCTATATAGTTGCTGTGGTACAAGCTTAAGAATGGGGAAGGTCAGAATGGGAAAGACATTGCCTTGCCCTGGCAATGTCTTTCCTGTGCGGAGATCAATCATTGAGATGCGTTTGATCGGCGCTGCTCTGCGCTGCTTCCTCAAACAGATAGGCAATGGCTGCACGGCGCCGCTCTAGTTGCTCTTTTCCGGCAGATGTTTCCCAAAAGCGAATGAAGGCTTCCTTGGCTGCCTGCTCGCGTTGCTGCGCTTGCGAGTACTTGTCACCTGCCGCGCAGATCGCTGCCCAATCAGTCATTATCGCCAGATCGTACTGCCGTTTCGCCTCCAGCGTCGAAATCACGCAGAGCAAGACTTCTGCATACTTTTGAGCCAGTCCTTCGGTGCCGATGAAGAACTCAGCCCAAGACTTTTGAGCTTGCAGGTAACGGCTGTAAGCTTCAGATTCGGCACGTGCTGCCGCCTGACTGTCAGATTGCGCACGTCGTCTTGAGGAAGTGCCATGTATATTGCCGAGCAACTCATCTAAGCTGGCACTCTGGCTCGATTTACGGGCTTCAGTCAGCTTGATCGAAGCGGAGAGAAGCCGCGTAGTCAGTGTTGCCTGAGGTGAGGTTGTCCTGCTCATGGAGTAGACAAAAATGACGAATGGTTCGCTCCACTCCCGCCGCTCGCGGGATTCCATCAGGCTGCTGCATGCATCGAGATATGTGTGGTACTCAGGCGAATTCGTTGATTCAAATTCGCAAGTATACCCGCACCGCTCGAAAGCAGCTAGTTCTTCAGCGAGGGCACCATAATATGACAGGAGCACTTTTTCGACTGCGTTGGCGTCAATGACAGGCACAAGCTCCACAAAGCTGCGCGGAATGAGAAGGCTGTTGCGCAGCTGAAAAGACATTGCTGCAACTTTGGCCCATGGGACATATTCATACTCACCCTCGACAATGCGGAAGCAATCGAAATAGACGAGCGTCCTTGCAAAATCGAGCAGTTCCTTTGGAGTGACATAACGCGCGCGCGCGGCATCACGTAGCAGGACGTACTCTTCGTCGTTGATAAAGTGGAATGCAAATTTCGAATTGAAGCTCATGATTTTGCTCCTCAGCAAAGATAGAATGCGGCAACTGCCGCCTGTTCATTCGCATGCGATTGACAATTTGAAGACAGTCGCCTGTTTTAATCGGCGGCCGGCGCGCCTAGGTGCACCGCTATGTTGTTGCGTATTGCCTGAGGCACTTCACTTGCTTGGAGACGAATTCGCTCAATATCGTTTCAGTTTCCTTACCATTGAGAGAGTTTGGCCTGACAGTGGTTTACTTCGCCGGGGGCCGAAGTCTCCCCAGAAAGGCGTGGTTTCAGCAGACCGGGCGACGACACGGGCATTGTTGGCTTCGACGGATTGGATCAACCTTAAAAGCCATAGACCACAACGCGCAAATTCGTCCTTTTCCTCCTTGAGGAATTCAAGGAGATCGGCTTGCGACTGCTTGTACAGGGCGCTTGCTTCCTCCAACTTGCTGAGGACGCTTTTGTACCTCTTGCTGAACCGGCGTTGGCGCTGTTTGCCACCATATTCCAGTCTATCTTCCCAGTAAGCGAAGTTGCAGGCCTGCACCGCGATACTCAGATCGCAAGAGCACTGCAGGAAGCGGCGAAACATTTCCATGCCCGGGCTTTGCTTCGTCCCACGACTCAGTGCCTCGATCAGCCTTTCTCTCATCATCCTCGAGAAGTTGACTGTATGCAGGTCTGCATCTTTAAACGAGGAATTCTGGTCGCACAGGCGAAGATCATTGCCGATCACGCCACTTCGCACACCAATGGAATACAGGTGCATTTCTGTAAGCAGCGCATGATGGTTCGCTTCCCGAAGCTGGAAGCTGTCAATTGCAGGTGTGGCATTGATGTAGTTCATTTTGTTCTCCACTCATGGATTAAGAGATTCAAGTGAATGTGTGCAAATTGAAGCTGGTATCAGAAGCGGTGCCTACCAGAACAAGGGCCAGTGCGGATAGGCGAGTGTCATGAGCAGCGCTTTCTTCTGGCGCGGTCCGAAGGCTGGTCTTGTCAAGGCACCGTCTTCGGAATTGGCAACGCTTGTTCTCATATTGATCAACATCTGCTGGAATCTCGCTTCATCAATGTCGCTTAGATCGGCATATCCGCGTTTATACAAAGCTATCCGGTCGCCTTTTGCTTTTGCGAATTGAGATTCAGTGACAAGAGGCAGCGTCATCGCAGCTTGCAAGAGACTGATGATGTGCGTTGCCGCGAAGTTCTTTATACGAGTTTGTTGAATGGGCGTAACATGCTCCAGAATTACCGTGTCCAGTTTTACGTCGCTGAATCTGCTCAGGTAGCGGGAAATCCGGTTGGCGTAATGCTCGCTGTATTTAAATCCATCGATTGGTGTTTGCAACATCCAGTCGGTGATCGTGGACAGCCAGCTGCTCGCCGCCAATTCACACTCGAGTTTTCTTTCTGTACCTATGATTTTTTGCCTTTGAATAGATTCGAACTGATGATTAGTGAGCGTAGAGAACCAGAAGGAGGCGATTGTGCCTCCTTCTAGCTATGATGGACTGCCTATCTGATTGTCCGGTGCACCGGCGCGCAGTCGGTGCGCTGTGATCAAGCGAGCACTGCGTTGAGAAGTCCCATAGGCCCAGAGCCATTCTAATAAGACAAAGAGCCGGTTGCGAAAGCCGCACAGAAAGGTGAGATGCACCAGAAGCCAGGCGGCCCAGGCAAACCGGCCGTTCAATTCCAGTGTGCCGATTTTTGCCACTGCTGAAGCACGACCGATTGTCGTCATGTCACCGCGATGATGATAGCGAAACTCCTGCCGTCCTACATTGCCGAGATCGCTCAGTATTGCCCTGGCTGCTGCGCTTCCGGCTTGCATTGCCGCCGGCGCCAGTGTGGCAATCGGCTGGCCGTCTTGAAGAAACTCTGCAGCATCTCCGACAGCAAAGACTTCAGGATATCCCGGCACTGAGAGATCAGCTTGCACTTTCAACTGTCCGAACCGGTTGTATCTGTTTGTCGGCAGACCCAGTTTTTTCAGGAGCGGATTGCCCCTTACCCCGGCCGCCCAGATCATGGTTTGGCTGCGGATTTGCGTGCCGTCAGCCAGAGTTGCGCCCTGGGTATTTAGTGTTTCCACCCAGACGTTCTTCAGCACGGTTACGCCTAACTCGGCGAGATCCTTTTCCGCCCGTTCAGACAGGTGATCAGGATAATTGCTCAAGATGCGGTCGCCACCGTGAAGAATGATGATCTTAACGTCGTCTGCATTCAGGTGGCGGAAGTCTTTGAGCAAAACCGGAACCAGCTGCCCGACTGCGCCCGCCAGCTCGACACCTGTCGAGCCGCCGCCGATGATCACGAAGGTGAGCAATTCTTTCTGCATCTGTCGGTTGATGGCCGACTCTGCTTGCTCGAACGCCACCAGGATACGACGGCGAATTTCTAGGGCATCGTCCAGATCTTTGAGCCCTGGGGCAAAGCGCTCCCATTCCGGCTTGCCTCGATAGTCCGTTGCAGTTCCCACCGCCAGAATCAGGTAGTCGTAGGAAACATCGAGATCCGGCGAGGAGACGACGCGCTTGCCGAGATCGATGGAAGTGACCTCGGCAAGCAGAACTTCGACATTTTCCTGCTTTTGGAAAACAGTGCGAATCGGGTAGGCGACTTGACTGGGTGAAAGGCTCGCTGTGGCTGCTTGATAGAGCAGCGGTTGGAAAGTGTGGTGGTTGTTTCGATCGAGAATCGTCACCCGCACAGGTGCATTGGCAAGCGCTTTGGCAGCGGCAATTCCACCGAATCCGCCACCGAGGATAACCACGTGAGGCAGGAGATATTCTGCGGCTGCTTTCTGGGCAGCTCGTATCTTAGGATTGTTCATTTGGTTATCGCCTTCTGGCGCGCAGCCATAAGCGCCGATTCGGTTTCATGAAAGAGGAAATCGAGGTCTCTCGTATTGAGAATGATACGAGTGGCTGATGCCGCCTTGCGCGATTGTGACCATTGCGAGGTCATGATTCGATGCGATTCTTCCGCCGTGATACCGTTGCGGGCCATATGCCGCGCCAACTGCTGGCGGCGGCTGCACACGACCGTCCAGATCTCGTCGAATTTCTTATCCAGCCCCCACTCGAAGAGCATCGCCGATTCGACTATGGTTTCCACATCGCGTTTGTCAGCCAGTTCCTCATCCAGCTGAGAGAATACATGCGGGTAGAAGAGACTGTCGAATTCAGCGCGCGATTCAGAGCTGGCGAAAACATGTTTCGCCAGCTCCGAGCGTGTGATGGAGCCATTTTCGCCGATGATCCCTCGCCCGTAGCGAGCGACCAGCAGATCGTAGACTGGATTCGGTGCTTTAAGAAACCTGTGCACGATGTCATCGATTTTGACAACGCGCAGACCGAGTTTTGCCAACTGTTCGACAGCAGCGGACTTGCCGCAGGCTACACTGCCGGTGATACCAATGAGCAATGCTGTTTTCTTGGCCGGCATTGCTGCTACTCCCTTTCTCTCAAGGCGTCAATCGCCACTTTGAGGATGCGGCGCAAGTCCTCTTCCTCAAAACGTTGATTAGTGCCTGCCGTGTCAGGGCTTTCCGGCAGGGCGTAACGGCTGTACAGCTTTTGATCGATCTGCACTTTGGTGCGTTCCCAGAAGAGCATGACGACAAGCTGATCCTCCGGTACGAGGATTTTGTGAAGCGCTTCCGGCTTCATCTCGTAGAAGTCACCTTCATGAACGTATTGCACCGAGTCGAGCGAGAGATTTACCTGGCCTTCCTCAGCCAGATGCATACGCCCGTCATTGGCGGTGAGAGCCGATTTGTAGCCATATTTGAACCACTGACCGGCTTCTGTCGGTTCTGCCGATTCGCTGTAGAGAAGGTTGGCCATCCAGCCGACCAGAACCTCGCTGTCGAAAAGAAAGCGATGGTTGTGAATCCAGAGAACATTGTCATTCTGGTCGAGACTGTTGCCCAGATGCGATTTGCCGGGTTCGCAAACATACAGGCGCAGGACGAGGTCTTCCGACTTGTGCAGAAGAATGGAGTTGAAGCCCTGCACCTGGAAATTGCGCAGGGCATTTTTGAGAAGGAACGGGAAACTGTTCTTGAGCGCGTACTCGATCATAGCGCGAGCAAATTTCGGATTCATGAGATTACCAGTCCTTTCGGATAGTGACTAGACTAGATTTCGAATCAGATATTGAACGTGACAGTGGACGCTGAAATACGTATTACAAGCGGCATAGTTCTGCCTCAGCTCTTGATGCCTCCTTTCTAATCAAGCGAAAAGGGTGAGCAAATCGGATACCAGCCTTAGTGCCTCTCACAGTGATGAGGTGGGTGAAGTCCGATTTCAAGCATGCGTTGATTGTTTTGCGTTGCGACAAAGTCTCGGTTGAAGGTGTTGTGATGTTCTTGATTCGAACCTACCGGCTCAGCAAAACATGCACAAGGCTTTAGGTTTCAACGCTCGAAATTTTCCAGGTGGCAATTCTCCCTGAATTCTTCTGCAACTTTAATCACTTTCGTCTTTCTCAGTTGTACGTTGCTACCAGTCGTTTTCGATAATTAGCAAAGCAAGTGAATATAAGCCTTTCGGACATCCCCGCGTTTTTGCATAGGCAGAGCTGCGCTAGCGTGAAAACCTTAAGACAAGGATTCTTTTCAATTGATCTCCGCACAATCAATCCAGCGATTGCATTAATGAGCATGCGCATGTGAAGTGCAACTATGGTGCATAGTAAAAACCGCCATAAGCATTACT
>CAZHEZ010000186.1:0-16558 GCA_964531315.1 uncultured Candidatus Obscuribacterales bacterium
CGGCTTATCTGACTTCATCAATTTCTCGGCATATTCCATGCGCGTAGAAGAAGATTGATTCAATTCTCCGATCAAATCGTTGCTCAGCGCTTCGCCTTGCTTTTGAATGGTCTGCAACTGATCGGTATAAGGCTTCAGTTTTTGTTCGAGCAGGCGAGTGACCTGGACAAATTCAGGGCAAAGTTGCCCAATTTGGCCAAGAATTTGATCGCGCTGGGCTTTGTCCTGTGTCTTTTGCAGAGCATCGGTCAATTGCTTCAATTGTTGCTGGTCAGCTTCCGGACGGCTCTTCAGTTTGTCCATGCCGTCTTTGACGAGCTTTTGAATTTCAGGACTCTTTTGAATAGCGTCGATTTGCTGAGCAATTTTTTGTTGTGCTTGATCGAGCTGGCCGAGTTGGCTTTGCAAGTCGGCGACTCGAGGAGAGGTTCCTTTATCGGAATCAGTGATTGCCGACGCATAGGCTTGACGAACGTCAGCAGTCAAACCTTGCTGAGCAACGATGGGCGCCAGTTCTTGTACGCGCTGGAAAGGCGTCTTGCCATTGACCAGAGGAGTGACTCCCTGAGTCTGATCGGTGACTTGCACACGATCGCGATTGTTGGCACCGTCTGTGGCCGGATTCAATGGTTGATCTTGTACTTGTGAATAACGGACATTGGGATTGACGTTCTGATCTCCTGTTGCATATTGCTGTGCTGGAGACCGATTTATATCTCTATTGAATATAGGCGCCAGCGCCTGAGCGAACCTGGGATCGTTAGGTTGCAGGCCTGTGATGTCGGCAGCCACGCGCATGAAGTTTGGATCGCCCATGCGGCGGCGTGGATCTGCACTATTAGGATTAGGTACCATTTCAGGATCTACAGAGGCTGCATCTTGCATGGCACGCAGGGCTGCATTATCCGATTTATTGGGATCGTATTGGCCAAGCCGCATCAAGAGCATGCCGTAATTGGCGCGAGTAAAGCCGGGTGCGCGTTGCACGGTGTGTAAGTTGGTTTCGGCCTCGGCCATCAACCTTACTTTATTAGGATCTCTCTCATTCATCATGTTCTGAGAGAGATCGATGCGCTGAGCGCTGAGCGCGTCGTACATTAATAGGCGGTTCAGTTCTTGCGGATTATTGGTTTGCTGCATGCGCTGCAGAGTGGCGGCGCGATCTTGCTCCACAGCTAAAAGCTGGGTCAAGCGTCTTTGCCTGGCCGGATCTTGCTCCTGTTGAAGCTGTGACTGCAAAGCCTGGGCTTGTTTTTGAATCGAATCATTGACGCCCTGGAAAACTTCCTGCGGGCTCTTTGCGGCCAGGATGCCGCGATAGTCTTCGCGGCCTTTCATGACGTTTTGAGCAGCGACTGAAAACAGATCGTCAGCTTCCTTTTGAGCTCTGCCGTAATAGCGATTGACGTCCTGGAGATTTCCGGAAGAGCGCTCTCCCATGGCCAGAAGATTGGTGATATTGTCGATGCGCTGACCGAGCGGCGTGTTGCCGACTGCAATACGGTCATAGCCCAGAGAGCGGTCATAGCCCGCTGACTGGGTCGATTGGTCCGTGCCGTCTTGCGGCTGGAAACCTACAGTGCGCCTGTCTGTGGCGCGCTGGTACTCGTCTCGAAGCGCCTGGGCATCATTTGCCTGGACGTCGCTGCCTTGTACGACATCTCTGCGAGTGCCGATCTCGTCCCCGCCGGGAACCTGATTCCCACCAACCATCTTGACAACCTCACGCGACTGAAAGGAGCACCAATGCTGCACTCAGCTTAAATATCATTCCCTTATTTGTATGTGGGAAAACCACGTAGAGCCCGACCCCAGGGCGGAAAAATTAACCTTGTTGCTTGCATCCGGAGTCGGTAGGGCGACTGGCGCTTTGCTGAGGAGCAGTCCCTTGCTTCTATACGGGGTTCGCTGGTTCTGGACAATAAATTTTCAAAGCATGGGAGAAATACGAAAGTCGACCTTTTCGCCTTAGAGTTCGGCCACAGTCACCCCGTCGGCTCCCTCATATGTCTCGCCGGGCCTGAATTTCGAGACATAGGTGCTGGCCGACAGATAATGGCGCACGGCTTCTTTTACGGCGCCCGTGCCGTGTCCGTGAATAATCATCACCGGACTGATTGATGAAAGCAGGCATGCATCCAGGAATTGCTCCAGTTTGCTTAAAGCCGAATCAACTCTTTCGCCGCGCAGGTCGACCGTATTGGAGTCGGTGCGGACAAAGACACTGTTCTCATTGCGGTAAAGGCGCCCTGCCCCTGCCGCTTTGCTCTTGCCGGAAGAACCGCCAGTTTTTCCTTTTGCTTCTTTGGGAAGGTCGGACAAAAGTTTTAGATCGGCTGCCGGTACCTTAAGCTTCACTGCTCCGGCTCTAACCACGACAATGGCACGCGGATTATTCTCAATACCATCGGCAATCTCCTCTATCACGCCACGCTGATTGAGGCTCATAACTGCCACCCGAGCGCCGATTACGAGTTTCTGGGCTGCTTTTTCGGAGCTTATAGCGGCAGGAGCATCCAGCCAATTGAGCTCCTTCTTGAGCTGCTCCATTTTTTCTCTGGCTTTCTGGGCGCCGGCAATACTCGGCTCTTTTTGCAGATTACGTATAGTCTCTTTGATCAGTTCAAAAGCAAGGCCAAACTCTTCTTTCAAAGAAGATGCCAGTTTTTGCCGAGTTTGCTCGCTTTCCCTTCTTTCGCGGTCGACTTCAGCCTGCAATTGGCTCGTCAAAGATTCGGCTTCTTTGAGTTTTTCATTGGCCTCAGTCTCTTTCGATTCCAGACTGTTGATGCGTTCTTCCAGCCGGGCCGCCGTCTCGTCAATGACGGCATCGGCAACGTCCAGGTAAGAAATGGCTTCATTGACGAGTTTCTCGTCCAGGCCCAGACGTCTGGCAATGGTGATGCCTTTGGAACTGCCAGGAATGCCGGTGCGCAATCGGTAGGTGGGCGAAAGGGTGGTCTCGTCGAATTCCAGACTGCCATTGACCATGCCGGCCAGATTGTAGGCCAGAGTCTTCAACTGCCCGAAGTGAGTCGTGCTTACGGTGACTGCACCTGAGGCGTTCAGATGTTCGAGCACAGCCCTGGCAATGGCCGCGCCTTCACGCGGATCGGTGCCCACTCCAATTTCGTCCAGCAGCGCCAAAGTCCCCACAGTGGAATTTTTCACCACTTCGACAATGGAAGTCATGTGAGACGAGAAGGTAGAAAGGCTCTGGGCCAATGACTGTTCATCACCAATGTCGGCAAAAACCTCCGTAAAAAGCGCTGCCTTCGAGCCGCGCTCCACCGGTAAAAGCAGACCGGCGCGCACCATCAAAGAAAGCAGACCGATGGTTTTGAGAAGCACGGTCTTGCCGCCCGTATTCGGGCCGGTAATTACCAAAGTTCTCTCCTTGCCGCCCAGTGAAACTGTGTTGGCGACCACCTTTTCCTTGCCGGACTGCAAAATGAGAAGCGGATGCCTGGCTTTTACAAACTCGAAGCGAGTGTCTTCACTCAAGTCCGGTTTGATGCCATCGTATTTGATGGCAAATCTGGCCCGGGCAAAAATTGCATCCATTTCCGCCAACCCATTGAATGCCTGTGAAAGCTCATCGCGACTGGCATACACTTCTGCCGACAAATGAGCGAGGATGCGGGCAATCTCGTGTTCAATCTCCGCTTCTTTTATTCTTAACTTGTTGGCCAGCTCAACCACAGGCATCGGTTCTACAAAAACGGTCAAGCCGCTTTGCGAGCTGTCATGCACGATTCCGGGGATAACATGGCGCTGGCTGGCATTAACAGGCAAGACGTAGCGGCCATTTCTTTGTGTATAAATTGGCTCTTGCAATGCTTTTGATTGAGTCTGAGAGTGAATCACTCTCATCAACTCGTCTTTGATTTTCTGATCGAGACGTCTTACTTCGCTCTTCAGTCCTGTTAAATGCGGCGTCGCATCGTCTTTTACTTTGCCGGAATCATCCAGCATATCGTTCAATACTCTTAGCAACTGATCGAAAAGCGAAAGCGACGGCAAATAAGCACTGAGCGATGGAAAAACCTCATTGTCAAGCAAGAGCAGTGACTTACGTGTTTGTCTTGAAAGCAACATTGTCATTCGGCAAAAATGCAATTCGCTTTCCGACAAAACAGCCTGAGACGCAAGCCTGTTTAGCGCTTCCTCCAGATCGGGCAGACTCTGAAAAGAGATCGCTGCTCTATTTTCAATGAGCGCCAGCGCTTCCTCTGATTCGCCAAGCAAAACATTGACAATGGCCCGCTCGCGGCCGGGTACGATTTTAAGGCACAATTCTTTGCCGCGCTTGCTTTCGGCTTCCGCCGAGAGGAACTCTAAGAGCTTGTCCCACTCAAGCGAACGCAGCGCTCGTATCTCAATATCTCTAAAAATCTCTAAAAATGGCCTAGTTGAGTTCTAAGGGAGCGGCGACAGGCTCAGGGTTGACGAGCTGTTCAATACCGAGGTTGCCCATCAGCTTTTTGAGGCGAATTTTTTGAAGTTCGTAGCAGCGATTATTGCGCTTGTGCACAACACCAATACGCTCCAACTGCTTGATAGCTTCCAAGTGGTTCTCTGGAACGGAATTCACGTCCACTGATCCTTTCTCATTAAGCCAGGAAATCGTGGGCGAGAGGATTCCAAGAAGCTTCCGCATGGGCTGGTCGTATACGGGCATGTGTGACGTCTCCTTTACTCCAAGGGTTAATTTTAACATCTTTGCAACCCGGAAGTTGCGATTGTATGACACTTGGTTGCCTTAGGTTCACAATTCAAAAATACAAACAGGCAATTCGCTTGCGCTAGACTCTTCCTTATGAATGGCATGCTAATTCCTTTTGAAGGTTACGAACCTCAGGTCTCCGAAGACGCATATATCGCGCCCACTGTCGTACTGATAGGGCGAGTAAAAATTGCCGCCGGCGCCAGTATCTGGTTCAACAGCGTTCTGCGCGGCGATATTAACTCGATAGAAATTGGTGAGAACACAAATATTCAGGACGGCTGCATGTTGCACGTCACAGGGCGCCACGCGCTCTTCGTTGCCGAAAGAGTGACGGTGGGTCATGGCGCCATTTTGCACGGCTGCCGCATCGAATCGGATTGCTTGATCGCCATGGGCGCAGTAGTTCTCGATCACGCAGTGATCGGACATGGCTCCATTGTTGCCGCCGGCGCGGTTGTCTCACCGGGCAAGGAAATTCCACCCTACAGCCTGGTCATGGGTGTTCCGGGAAAAATCGTCCGCCAACTCAGTGAAGATGACCGCTCGCAAATCGAACGCGGCTGGCAAAACTACTGCCAGTATTCACGCATCTATCGCACCATGCAACCGAAAAACAACTGATCGAGCCTCTTACGGCCAGGAAGAAAAGACGCCGGCGCTGACTAATTCAAAGCATTGACGAGCGATTTCCAAATCTTCCTCAGCCCGTATGCGCAAAATAGCCACTTTGGAATTCCTGGTGGAAATGACAGCATCGGCGGTATCATCGCCGACTGCAGTTTCATTGGCTTGAGCATCCAGTTTCAAGCCCAGATAACCGAGGCTTTCCACTGTCGACTGGCGTACTTCAGGCGAATGCTCGCCGATGCCGCCCGTAAAGACCAGGGCATCAAGACCGCCCAATGAAGCAGTGAAGGCGGCAATCTGGTGGCAGAGGCGATCTATGAACATATCGAATGCCAAAACTGCTTTCTCATCGAGATTTTTTCTGGCCTCAAGCAATTCGCGCATGTCGCCTGTAATACCGCTCACTGCAAGAATCCCTGATTGTTTGTTGAGAATCTCTTCCAGTTTTTCAGCGCTGAATTTTTCATTTTTGATCAAATGCAAAATAATACCCGGATCTATGGAACCACATCTGGTGCCCATCATTAACCCTTCCATGGGTGTAAAGCCCATGCTGGTATTGACGGAGACACCATGCAGGACGGCAGCAAGAGAGCAGCCGTTGCCGAGATGACAGATGATCAAGCGTTCGACGGCATCCGGCAGCATCTTTAAGGCGCGCCGTGCGCAATAACCATGATTGATGCCGTGAAATCCAAAGCGCCTGATCTCAAATAATTCAGCCCACTGACTGGGAACCGGATAGAGACTGCGAATTTCCGGAATAGTCCTGTGATAAGCCGTATCGAAGACAGCTATTTGCCTGACCGCTTCTGTAAAAAACTCTCTGGAGGCATCCAGACAACCAAGTGCATTGGGATTGTGCACAGGAGCCAGATCAATCCTTTCTTCAATAGCGGCAAGCACCTGAGAATCAACCAGCTGGGCGGCTCTGAGCTTTACACCGCCATGAACGATTCTGTGACCGACCACCGATATGGATTGCTTGTCCTGATTGCTCTCTTTCAAGACCTTGTCGAGCATGCTCAAGGCTGCTTTTCTGAAGGACTCCCGGCTGCCTCCTTTGACCTCCTGGCTGGTTTCATAGACAGCGCCTGAGGCATCATCCTTCTCTCTCAAAAAGACGCTCTCATTGAAGAGGCTGGCCTTCAATGTGCTTGATCCGGCGTTCAACACAAGAATGTTCATGGTCTATTGGTTATTGAGCCCAACCTTTGCTCTGTTTCGGTGCAGCAAACGGCCACTTCCAATTGCTCACTTCCTCCATATCCTCGCCATGCTCGTGAATGTAGCGTTTGTGATCGATAAGCTTTCCGTGCAACCACTGCCTGGCTCGGGCGGCAACACTTTCCAGCTCAGCAACACGATCAATGACATCGATGGCCAAATTGAATCTGTCCAGTTGATTCATAACGCACATGTCGAAAGGCGTGGTGGTTGTGCCTTCTTCTTTGTAGCCGCGCACATGCAAATTCTTGTGGTTGTTGCGCCGATACATCAAACGATGAATCAGCCAGGGATAACCATGATAAGCAAAAATAATCGGCTTGTCCTTGGTGAAAATCGAATCGAATTCGTGATCCGACAGTCCGTGCGGATGTTCAGATGCTGGTTGCAGAGTCATCAAATCGACTACATTGACCACCCTTATTTTCAGCTGGGCAATATTCTGCCTGAGGATTGATACCGCCGCCAGTGTCTCTAATGTGGGCACATCTCCGGCGCAAGCCATAACGACATCGGGCTCTCCTTCTTGATCGTTGCTTGCCCAATCCCAGATTCCCAGTCCGACTGCACAATGTTTGATTGCCGCCTCCATATCGAGCCACTGTAATTGCGGCTGCTTGCCGGCAACGATGATATTGATCTTGTCGCGACCGCGCAGACATTTGTGGGTGACATAAAGCAGCGTATTGGCATCGGGCGGCAGATAGACACGAATAATGTCGGCCTTCTTATTGACGGCGTGATCGATAAAACCCGGGTCTTGATGGCTGAATCCATTATGGTCCTGACGCCAGACATGAGAGGTCAGCAAATAATTAAGTGACGCAATCGAGGCGCGCCAGGGAATTTCACCGGTCACCTTCAGCCATTTGGCATGCTGATTGAACATCGAGTCGATAATGTGAATGAAAGCTTCGTAGCACGAAAAGAATCCGTGCCTGCCCGTTAGCAGATAGCCTTCCAGCCAGCCCTGGCAGAGATGCTCGCTCAACACTTCCATGACGCGTCCATCTTTTGACAGATGATCGTCATCTTTTAAAATCGGCTCCATGAATACTCTGTCGGTTTGTTCAAAGACTGCAGACAAGCGGTTTGATGCTGTCTCATCTGGTCCGAAGAGGCGGAAATTCGCATGCTCTTCGTTCATCTTCATTACATCGCGAAGAAACTTGCCCATGATTGCTGTCGATTCAGCCTCAAAAACACCGGGCTTTTTCACATCCACTGCGTATTTTTCAAAGTCGGGCAGATTCAAATCCTTGAGAAGGAGCCCGCCATTGGCGTGCGGATTAGCACCCATGCGTCTGTCGCCTTCGGGAGCCAGGGCTTGCAAGTGCTCTTTCAAGCGCCCGTCTTTTTCGAAAAGCTCTTGCGGCTTGTAGCTGCGCATCCACTCTTCAAGCTGCTTGAGATGCTCAGGCTTCGCTTTCAATTCAGAAAGAGGAACCTGGTGTGCACGAAATGTGCCTTCCACTTTTTTGCCGTCGACAATTTTCGGACCGGTCCAGCCCTTGGGAGTGCGCATCACGATCATGGGCCATTTGGGCCGCACATCTACGCCTTCTTGCCGCGCCTGCTTTTGAATGTGGTCAATTTTGTCCAGGCAATATTCCAGTGCCGCCGCCATCAGCTGGTGCACCACCTGTGGTTCATCGCCTTCCACAAATACGGGCTCGTAACCAAGACCTGAGAAAAGGCTCTCCAGCTCTTCGTCGTCCATGCGTCCATAGATAGTCGGATTGGCGATTTTGTAGCCGTTCAAATGCAAAATAGGCAAAACCGCACCGTCGCGTTTTGCATTGACGAATTTGTTCCAGTGCCAGCTGGCCGCTAGTGGTCCTGTCTCTGCTTCACCATCGCCGACCACACAGCAGGCTATCAGGCTGGGATTATCGAAAACAGCGCCGGCGGCATGCGTTAGTGCATAGCCCAGTTCACCGCCCTCATGAATGGAACCTGGTGTTTCAGGGGCAACATGGCTGGGAATTCCGCCCGGGAAGGAAAACTGCTTGAAAAGGAGCTGCAGACCTTCGGCATCCTGCCCGATGTGCGGGTAAAACTGGCTGTAAGTGCCTTCCAAATAAGTGTTGGCAACAAGACCGGGACCGCCGTGGCCTGGTCCTGTGATGTAAATCATGTTCAAATCACGTTTTTTGATCAGGCGATTCAAATGCACGTAGATCAAATTCAACCCTGGTGTCGTGCCCCAGTGACCGAGCAGGCGAGACTTCACATGTTGAATCTTGAGCGGCTCTTTGAGAAGAGGATTGGCCAGCAAATAAATTTGCCCGACCGACAAATAGTTGGCGGCCCGAAAATAAGCATCGATGTCTTGCAATTCGCTTTCGGCAAGCGGCTTGCTATCTGCAAATCGACTCTTTGCAGGTTTGTCAGCTGTTTTTGCTACGGCACCCATTTATTCACCCGAAAGGTCAGAAAATTAGAAAGATCGTAGTTGAGATTCTATCTGTGACAGAGACGGACTTAATTAATTCGCAGCTTCAACTGGCGAATTGGTACATTTGCACATCACCTTGATTGAACCTAAAGGTGAACTACGTACAAATACTAGTGACCGAACGGGCCATGATCTTTAAAGTAATAAGTCTTCCAAAGGATGCTCCGGAAAATTCATGGCTCAGTTCGAAATCCCTGGCTTTCTGCCCGGAAGGCAGACAAATAGCGATCAAGTGACGCTTAATGACAAGCTGCAAAGCGACTCGCAGCTGACAAACCGCGTGGCGCCTGGATTCGAGCGAATTCCCACCCAGCTGCCTGGCGATCGCTGGAATCCCAATGAGATCACGGCATATCGGACCAATAGCGGCATGGTCGCCCAATACAGGCAAGCCAAGGACAGCGTCGCCTTCATTGAGTCTCAGACCACAACTCCAGCGCCTGCAGGCGCGCGCAAACTGCCGACCACCGGCAGCGGCTTTGTTGCCACCGCCGACGGGCGTGTAGTGACCAGCTATCACGTGGTCAAAGACACGGTGCCGGGGACGCTCTCGGTGACGCTGCCGGGCGGCAAGAAATACGACGCCGACGTAGAAGTTCTCGATCCAAAAACCGAGTTGGCCGTGCTCAGACTGCATCGCCAGCCCGGTGAGACCTTCAAACCACTGGCTATGGCAGACTCCAGCGACCTGAAGCCGGGCGACCGTGTGGCTGCTCTCGGTTATCCGCGCGGCGTTCACGAGGTTTTTCTCTCTGTAGGCGGGCGCTGGCAGCAGCCCTCCGCTTTCGACTCACCCAGCCAATTCGGGCAAAACAAACTGTTCATCGCCCAAGACGGCTCCGGCTTCATGCCCGGCGGTTATCGAGGCAAATATACGCTGGGCTCAATGCTTTTCGACCAGCAAGGCAGACAACGCATCCAGGGCGGTCTCTTGCCTGGAGAAGACCCCAACCGCATGGTCATTTCCACCGATTTAAAAGTGGAGCCCGGCAATTCGGGCGGGCCACTGCTCAATCAAGAATTCAAAGCCATAGGCGTGGTCGGGATGACCGACGTTAAAGGCAGCAAAGCCGCCTCTACGCCAATCGAAGACGTTAAAAAAGTGCTCGCGGCCGCTCATGTCTTCGAGCGCCCCAATCAACCTGAAGCGGCCCGGCCCACTCCCTATAATCCGACCAATATGTTTCCTTTTTTGCAGCCGACCACGAACCAGGCAGGCAGCCTGACGAACAGACTGGACTTAAGCCCGACCACAAGCCCGCTTAATTTCCGCTTGAAAGAGAAGCTGGCACCCTATCGTTAAATCAAGAGAGAGAGAGAGAGAAATTTGCTTAGTTATTGGAGAGAATGTCGTCTCTGAGGTTGGCTTTAGCCGAGGCCTGGGCCATCTTGTCACCGTTCAGATGATCCTTAAGCCAACCGTCCACAGTGACAAGGGTGTCCTGCTGAAGAAAGGCTGTCTCCAGAAGCAAATGCCCTCTATCGTGGAACCATCTGACCGTGCGGTCTTCAGAGCTCAAGTGTTTGAGCAATTCGCAGACGGCATTGCTTTTGAGCATGCGGTCCCTGTCACCTTGAATAACCAATACAGGCATGTCTTTAGGCACTCTGTCGGCATAACTGAGTGACGGCTTCATGGTCCTTACGGTCTTGAGCAACTCCCAGGGAGTCAGTTTTTTCCTTACCAGAGGATCGTTGACGGCTTCATCGATGATACGCGGATCTTCAGAAGCAAATTTCTTCATGTAAGGGACGAGATTAACCTGTCTAAACGGGTTGTGGCCGATCAGCGAGGCATCCCAAAATACTCTGGGCACCAGGTTAAAACGTCTTTTGATGGCCGGGCTGGAAAGGACAATTCCTTCGATTGCTTGCGGTCTGACGCTGGCCGAGTAAAGCACCATATCGGCGCCCAGGCTTTCGCCAATCATATAAAGAGGAAGGGACGGATAAGTCTCTTTCACCGTATCAATTAGTGAGACCAACTCCCGACGGCTCTTTTGATAGCAGACCTGGGCTCCGCACTCTTCGCAATGGCGATCTTCAGTGCGAATATCAGCCCAGCGTCCATAACCATGCAGATCGGGGGCCAAAACAATATAGCCCTGGTCGGCCAGATGGCGGGCCAGCTTGTCATAGATGGCGCCGTGCATGGTCAAACCATGAATGAGTATGGCCACAGCCCGCGGATCTTTACAGTCGCTCTTCCATTCATATACAGGCAAGCCCACGTGCTGAGCTAGTTTTGCCTCGTCTTGCCTGCTTACGCCAGCCCAAGACTGGCTGGGGATGATTGACGAAATCAGTACGCTTAATAAGCAAATGCGCAGAATATTTGCGCCAAGGTTTAACGGAGACTGCCTCCGCAAGAACAATGACATATAGTCCCCCCAGACCCACCCCGAACAAGGATGGGCTAATTAGAATCAGCCTTTGCTTAAAATGCAGTCAGCCATCGACTGCTCTATCTTTACTTCTGCCACCTAGAAAGGTAGTTCAAAACGATGTCAGGGGGAGATTTTATCCCGCGGTAATTAAGGTCTCATCTCGATTTGTTTGCTTGAGCCCCTCACAGGTTCAGTCAAGAGCCCCCTGGGAGGTAAGATCCAATGGCTGACTGGGAGCCAAAAATTTAAGATGCTGGGAAAACGGAAAGACATCAAGAAAATTCTAGTTTTGGGCGCTGGCCCAATCACAATCGGGCAAGCGTGCGAATTTGATTACTCGGGCACACAGTCCTGCAAGGCGCTTAAGGAAGAAGGCTACGAAGTAGTACTGATTAATTCCAATCCGGCCACGATCATGACCGATCCCGAGGTAGCCGACCGAACCTATATAGAGCCCGTCACTAAAGAAGTAGCCATGGCTGTAATCGCCATCGAAAAGCCCCAGGCGCTCTTGCCCACCATGGGCGGACAGACCGCACTGAATGTGGCGGTCGAACTGGCCGAGTCGGGATTCCTTGATGAGCATAAAGTGGAACTAATTGGTGCCAAGCTCAATGCCATAAAACTGGCCGAAGACAGAGACCTCTTCAAAAATAAGATGCAGGAAATCGGATTGGCGGTTCCCAATTCCGGCATCGCTCGCAATTTATCAGATGTCGACAAAATCGCTCAGGAAATCGGTTTTCCCATCATCATTCGCCCGGCCTTTACTCTTGGTGGCGCCGGCGGTGGCATCGCCTACAATCACGAAGAATTGCACGATATTGCCCTGACCGGTCTGAACGCCAGCCCGGTCAGCGAGATTCTGCTTGAAGAAAGCGTGCTCGGCTGGAAAGAAATCGAACTGGAAGTGATGCGCGACCGCCTCGACAATGTGGTGATCATTTGCGGTATTGAAAATTTCGATGCCATGGGTGTACACACCGGTGATTCAATCACTGTTGCGCCCGTGCAAACATTAACGGACAAGGAATATCAAAATCTGCGCGACGCCGCTATAAAAGTGATTCGGGCCATAGGCGTCGACACCGGCGGTTCAAATATTCAATTCGGTGTGGACACCAAAACAGGACGCATTGTCGTCATTGAAATGAATCCACGGGTCTCCAGATCGTCTGCCCTGGCCAGTAAAGCTACCGGTTATCCAATTGCAAAAATTGCCGCCAAACTGGCCATTGGTCTTACTCTAGATGAAATCGCCAATGATATAACCGGCACCACGCCGGCGTCATTCGAGCCGGTGCTCGACTATGTAGTGGCAAAAGTGCCGCGCTTCAATTTTGAAAAATTCAGAGGCGCCGATACTACACTGACGACCCAGATGAAATCGGTTGGCGAAGTAATGGCGGTCGGGAGGACCTTTCAGGAAGCAATTCAAAAAGCATTGCGCGGTCTGGAGTTGGGGCTGGTCGGTTATTGCGCCGTCCCGGCTCGCATGAAAGCCGACTTCTGGGAATGGCGCAGACGACTTTCGGTTCCCAGCCACCACCGCATAACCGACATTATTGGCGCTCTGGAGGCGGGGATTTCGCCAGATGAAGTCTGCGATCTGACCTCAATCGATCCCTGGTTTATCGACAATCTGGTCGATCTCCACTACACAGCCAAAGAATTCAAAGCGAAAAACCTCACGCCCGCAAAACTAGACAGAGACGAACTTTTCAGGCTCAAGCGCATGGGCTTCAGCGACATGCATCTGGCGATGTTGACTTCATCGAGCGAAGAAGAAATTTACCAGCTCAGGAAAAAACTGAAAGTTTTGCCCGCCTATAAAATGATCGATACATGCGCGGCAGAGTTTCAAGCGACCACACCCTATCTTTATTCTACTTACGAAAACGAATCGGAAGTGCCGCCTGCCGAGAAGCCGCGGGTGCTGATTTTAGGCGGCGGGCCAAACCGCATCGGTCAAGGCATCGAATTCGATTATTGCTGCGTGCATGCCACCATGGCACTGCGCGAGATGGGCTATGAATCGGTGATGGTCAATTCCAATCCGGAAACTGTCAGCACCGACTACGACGTCTCAGACCGGCTTTATTTCGAGCCTCTTACTCTGGAAGACGTGACCAATATTGCCGATGTGGAAAAACCACACGGAATCATCGTTCAATTAGGCGGACAGACCCCTCTTAAAATCGCCAAAGGGTTGGAAGCGCGTGGATTCAAGATTCTCGGCACTTCGCCCGAATCAATAGACATCGCAGAAGATCGAGCCCGCTTCGGCAAATTGATCAAGCGCCTGGGTTTAAGACAACCCAAAGGTGCCATCGCCAAGACCCCGGGCGAAGCCCTGGAAGCAGCCAGAGGAGTCGGTTTCCCGGTTCTGGTCCGGCCCAGTTATGTGCTGGGCGGCCGGGCCATGCAAATTATTTACAGTGAAGAAGAGTTTGCCAAATGGTTGTCGTCGGGCTTCCTGGTCTCGCCTGATACGCCGGTTCTCATTGACGAATTCCTGGAAAACGCCATAGAAATTGATGTGGATGCTATTTCAGACGGGCGCGCCACCATTGTCGCCGGCATCATGGAGCACGTTGAAGAAGCCGGCATTCACTCCGGAGACAGCACCTGCGTGCTGCCCACTCAATCGATTCCTTTGAAGATAGTCGAAGAAATCAGAAAGATAACCAATGATCTGGCCCGCGAATTGAAGGTAGTCGGCTTGATGAACATTCAATTTGCTCTCAGAGACGAAGATCTCTACATATTGGAGGTAAACCCGAGAGCCAGCCGCACAGTGCCTTTTGTCTCCAAAGCCACAGGAGTGCCCTGGGCAAAACTGGCAGCTGCAGTCATGGTCGGCAAGAGTCTGTCGGAACTGGGCATCTCGCCCCGCCTGCTGCCGCCACATGTCTCGGTCAAATCAGTGGTCATTCCATTTAAAAGATTCCCCGGTGCGGAGATTTCACTCGGTCCGGAAATGCGCTCCACTGGCGAAGTAATGGGCATCTCTACTCAGTTCGGGCAGGCCTTCGCCAAAGCCCAAATTGCCGCCGGTCACAAGCTGCCTGTCAAAGGGCGCATCTTTGTCAGCGTCTCGGACATTCACAAACAGGAAGTCGTGCTTATCGCTCAAAGCCTTTACCAGCTCGGTTTTGAACTGGTAGCGACGCGCGGCACGGCAGCTGCGATCAAATCGGCAGGAGTGCCGGCCATCGTCGTCAACAAGGTCTCAGAAGGCAGGCCCAACCTGGTCGACCGCATCAAGAACGGGGAAATCCAGCTGGTCATCAACATTCCTTCCGGACGCACCGCCCGCGATGACGACCAATTGATCCGCCGCGCTTCAGTCAATTACAACGTACCTGTCGTCACTACCCTGGCCGGCGCTCGCGCCACCGCATCGGCAATTGCGGCCATGCAGTCGGGTGAGCTTGCCGTGCGTGCCTTGCAGGATTATCACCAGAATATCAACAATCGAGAAGCGACCATAAGCCGCGTCGGAATCTGATTAAGCAAGACTTATTAAGCCCGCCTATCTCCAAAACCACTACTGGCAGGCGTTTTCCGCCGAAAAACTTCAATCAGTCCCTTAGATTGCACGATGATAAGGGCTGTTTTACTGCATTCGGCTATAATTCCAGCTTGCATCCTTTTATCCTTTAGCTTCAAAAGAGCGCCCTTCGCGGAGATACGAGCTGTGAACGCCGAATTTGCAAAATACATCGACCACACCCTTCTTAGCCCGTCTGCCACTGAAAGTGAAATAACCAAGCTATGCGAAGAAGCCAAGGAAAATAAATTCTTTGCAGTCTGCGTCAATCCTTATTTCGTCAAACAAGCCGTCAAAGAGCTGGCCTCGAGCAATGTCGCAGTAGCCACTGTAATCGGTTTTCCACTGGGCGCCAATCTCACCGACGTGAAGATTGCCGAAACTCAAAGAGCAATTGCCGAAGGCGCTGAAGAAATCGACATGGTCATCAATATCTCGGCTCTCAAAGATGGTCACATCGACTACATCACTTCCGAGATCGCATCGATTGTAAAAGTCTCCAAAGGACACCTGGTCAAAGTAATCATCGAATGCGATTTGCTTAACGACGAACAAAAGGTGGCAGCGTCAAAAGCCTGTGTCAGAGCCGGCGCCGGCATGGTGAAAACTTCCACCGGTTTTGTCAAAGACGGAAAGGGTGCCACCGTAGACGACATCAAACTGATCAAAGATGCCATTCAAGGATCGTCGTTGGGCATCAAAGCATCGGCCGGTATCCGTGATTTCGAAAAAGCGAAAGCCCTGATTGACGCCGGCGCAACCAGATTGGGTACTTCTGCAGGGGTGGCGATCGTCAAAGGTTCTGCAGCTGTTCCAGCCAACTATTAGATAAACGCATTTGTTGTAAAAGGCAAATGACCTGTCTCACTCATACCCCACCGAGAGGTTCTATTTAAATGACTCCGCGCCAACTGACGACTCTACTCACCGTCATCGCCGCAGCTTCCATCAGCGCTCCCGCTCTTGCCGAGGATGCCGGCAGCCCGGATTTTCAAAAAGCCGATGCGCTCTACAAAAAGCTCAAAATGAAAGAAGCAGAAGCAGCATTTAGAGACGTAATTCGCAAAGAGCCCGACAACGCCAAAGCACATCAGCGTCTGGGAGCGGTTCTCGGTGCAATGGGTGAAGAAGAGACGGCGATTTTGGAAACCAAACAATCGATCAAACTCGATCCCAAATATTTCCTCTCGCATATTATTCTCGGTCAACTTTACGCCAATCAAAACAAAATGGATCTGGCCCTGGAAGAGTTCAAAACCGCCGTGGCGCTCAAGCCAACCAGCTTCAAAGCCACACAGGATCTGGGCTTTGCCTATGCGCAAGTAGGCAAACTGGATGAAGCAATCGCCACCTACAAAAAGGCTTCCGAGATTGACTCAAAAGATCCCCGCCCGCATATCAATATGGGCGTTTTAATGGCCCAGCAAAACAAGTTCCAGGACGGCATAAAGGCCGAAGAAGAAGCGCTCAGACTGGACAGCAACTGCGTCGAAGCTCACGTCAACCTGGGCAATATCTACGCCGAATCAGGAAATACCGAGCGGGCCATCGACTCCTTTCGCGATGCCATTCGCATC
>CAZHEZ010000187.1:0-16553 GCA_964531315.1 uncultured Candidatus Obscuribacterales bacterium
CTTGACGACGAGAGCTACAAGTATTTAATCGGACTGAAGAACATTGTCAACTTGCAGGTATATTTTGTGCATATGAGCGACAAGGCAGTCGACTACATAAAGAAAATTCCCAGTATTAGAGTGTTGAAAATCTGCGGTAACAATCGCATTACAGACGCGGCAATAGCGAAATTGCAAGCGTCAAAGATAGAGATGATCAATGCTCAGCAAACAGGCGTCGGACCAGACAGCCTTGCCTATTTTTCAAAAATGCCCCGCCTGCAAGCGCTAAAACTGGAAGCGAAGAATTTCTCTCCCGCGCAAAAGAAACAATTCCGGCAGAAGCTGCCCAAAGTCAGCTTCCAGTTTGCAGGCAAAGAAAAGAACCTACCTGAAGATCTGTTTGAACCGTTGCATTAACAAGGCTTTGCAGAATCGAGCCCCTCAGTCGACAGCCTTACTGCTCAAAGTTATCACTTGCGGCGGAGTGGCATCGGGTGGGTAGAACAGTGAGAATTGAATGGTGCGGCGGCCTTTGGGCTTCATCGTAATGTTGAAGAGTTCTTCTGATTTCGTCCCGCGTGTCTCGACAAGGTGGATGTAGCTCTTGGTCGTATTGCCTTCGTCGGAGAGGTATTGGACAAGGACGGTGCCGCGGAAAAAGGTGTGTTTGGAAGGCGGATCGAAATAGGTCAAATTGTCTTTCAGTTGGTCGGTTTTGACGGGCGTATCAAGGGAGAAAGATACTTTGGTTTCTGTGATGGCAGGATTATAGAGAGGAAATTGCAATCTGTATTCGACGGCATAATTTCCGTGGGCTGCATATGCTGTATCAGGATAACGAACCGCTAACTCAGCGCTTTGCACTTGCCCGGTCCCGAATGTTCCACCTTCTAAAGAACAGATTGGAAAGGCCAGCGGTTTGTCTACCGGAGGAATCGTCAATCTGGTGATATTTTTCTCGCCATCAGTGGCGGTGCCTGCCCATTTGCAGCCGACTTGAACTCCGGCTACGCGGCCATAAATGAGAGGTCCCTTGGTGTTCGGTACACTCGGTGTCTTGTCTCTCTCTTGAGACAATTCGTGGGTTTCTGCTATCTCGACGAAGCGCTGCAGCGAAGGGGATTCGACGCTGCGATTGTCTTCGGTTTTGACTAGATCTGCAACCTCGCAAAGGTAAATCTTTCTAGTGCAAGAAAGCTCCAGCAAAGTGCTTCGTCCATTGTTCTGCGACGTAAGACCACGCACTTGCACCGGCAGCGCGTAAATAATGGCATAGCTTCTGGCCGGCACCGTTATTTTTGCAGGCCAGCCGGATTGGCTGTCGCCGCGCAAGAAATCATTGGTGATTCGATCGCCCGGACCGGCATAGGTGCAGCCGTCCTTGTTCTCAAAAAAATTCGGCAGCTTTATGAATGGAGCATCGGGCTGGCTGAGGTAGCTTGCTGCACGTAGTACCCGCACTGTTGCTGAATTATTGTCCGGATTGTAGGCCAGCAGTCCAAGGTACAGGACTCGATTGTCTTCTTGCTTGATGCGATTGTTGATGTGGTGTGTGAAGACGCGGAACTTTCCTTTCAAGGGATATTCGAGATGGGCATCCGGATATCTCTTGCCTTCCTTAGGCAGAAGCGAAAGCAAGACGCCCGATGTTCTCACAATTTCCGGACTGTTGCTGTTGAACATCGGGATATCATCCAGTTCTCCAGGCAACGGACGCACTTCAGTGTTGATGATTACCGGCTTGTCTTTGATTTCTTCTGCAAAGGCCATGCTTGCGTCCAATCTAAGTAAGGGACCCGCGCAAATTGACGAGACGATCAGTGCGTATGATAGCAATGCTTTGAATATCCGATGATGCCTGATTGAGATCGCTACTGGGGATTCCTTGAGAAGAATCCGGAAGACAAGTTGCTTGATCTGCTTCACTTTTAGCATCTACCTTAGGTTACCTAGCTTATGTTATCTTGGCTTTTATGTCTGAGCTAGTACTTGAAGTAAAAAATCTGCGCAAAGAATACGGCAGCAAGGTCGCGGTCGAAGATGTTTCCTTTTCGGCCAGCCGCGGTGAGGTGGTCGGGCTATTGGGACCAAACGGTGCAGGCAAGACAACGGCAATTCAGATTCTGCTCGGTCTGGTCACTCCTACTTCAGGGACTGCCAATGTCTTTGGCATGTCGATTGAAAAAAATCGCATCAAGATATTGCAACGTTGCAATTTCTCGTCGGCGTATATTTGGTTGCCGGATAATTTGAAAGTGCGCGAAAATCTGAATGTTTTTGCCTGTCTCTATCAGGTCAAGAAAGCAAAAGCGAAAATTGATGAGCTTCTAGAGATGTTCGAGATCTCGCATCTGGCCGGATCGCTGACCGGCAAGCTCTCATCAGGTGAGTCTACACGTCTGAATTTATGCAAGGCACTGCTGAATGATCCAGAGATGCTGATGTTGGACGAACCGACCGCAAGTTTGGACCCTGATATTGCCGACAAAGTGCGAAAGCTGATCGTCAAAATTCAGAAAGAGAAAAACATGACGGTCCTTTATACGTCGCACAACATGAAAGATGTGCAAGAGATTTGCAATCGCGTCGTTTTCATGCAGCTTGGCAAGGTGCGCGCCGAAGGGACTCCCAAACAGATACTGGAACAGTTCAAACAAAAGTCGCTCGAGGATGTTTTCATCCGCATCGCCCGCGGTGGCGATCTTGTGGAGGCGGAAGATAAGAAATGAGTATCGCCAGAATCAAGGGTTTATTGCTTCGCTATTATTACTGCTACTCAAGAAGCACATTCAGAATTCTCGACATCGTCTTTTGGCCGGTTATGGACCTGCTTGTCTGGGGCTTTTTGACCATGTACATGCTGAGGGTTAACGGCAATGTGCCTGGCGTGTTTACGTTCCTGATCGGATCGGTAATCATGTGGAATGTCCTCTATAGATCGCAGCAGGCAGTTAGCGTTTCATTTCTAGAAGACGTTTGGTCTCGCAATTTCATCAATATTTTTGTGGCGCCGGTGAGGACCTTCGAATTCGTTGCGGCCACGTGTATTTCCGGATTGCTGCAGTCCGTTTGTGTGTCCTTGATTATGGTTCCACTGGCGTACTGGTTCTACAACTACAATTTCGGCATTCTCGGATATTGCATGATTCCATTTTTCATTAATCTGCTTTTGATGGGTTGGACCATAGGATTAGTGACCACGGCCGTAATCATTCGCTGGGGACATCAGGCCGAAGCCCTGGCCTGGGCTATTCCCTTTCTAATCCAGCCGATTTGCTGCGTGTTCTACCCTGTTGATGTACTGCCGCCGTGGCTGCGCTCCATCTCTTTGTGCGTGCCTGCAACCTACGTTTTTGAAGGCATGCGCACGGTCCTCAAAGGTGGCAGTTTTTCCACCAGGGATCTGCTCATGAGCGTGGCGCTTAATTTATTTTACGCAATTCTGGCGGCCATGCTTTTTGAGTATCTCTTTAACGAGGCTCGCAAAAACGGCAGATTGACGAAGATGAATACCTAAATTACTTGCCGGAGAGAATATCGTTCAATTCCTTGGTGAAGCTCTCTTTTAAGTCCGGAGAAAAGCCGATGTGGACTTCTGCGACTTTACCGTCTTTGCCGACGATGACTGTCTGCGGGATGCCCTTTACTTGGTAGAGCTCGGCGACTTTACCGTCGGTGTCAAGCCCAACTGAGACCTTCAAATTTTTCTTGGCCAGGAATTGTTTGATTTGCTCCGGTGTCTCTTCAATGTTGACGGCCAGAAAAACCACGTCTTTGTCTTTGAGGGCGCTGGTCACTTCGGTAATGATCGGCAATGCCATAGTGCATGGTCCGCACCATGTGGCCCAGAAATCGAGCACTACTACTTTCCCTTTCTGTGCTGCCAGATTGAACTTGGCGCCATCGACAGTGTCGAGATCAAAAGCCGGTGCCGGTTGATTGACGAGCGGGTGAACCGACTGAGGTCCGGACGATTTGTCATCGAGGAAGCTTTTCACTTCTTGAGCGCCTTCAGGCTTTTTGAATGTCAAAAGTTCGGCAGTCGGTTCGACGTTGGCTTGTGAGTTCGTATACAGGCAGGTGAGAAGCGCGGTCACGCCCTCCGGTGCACCGGGTTTGTTGGCCAATACTTTTGACATATCAGCAGTTACTTTCTCGATCCAGGGTTCCTTACCTTGTTTCACCCACAAGTCCCAGGTGAATTCTTTTTGCGTAAAACGCAGGTGATCGCAGTCATCGGCGCCTACCTTTTCGGGACCTACGTGTTCAACTTTGAGAACATCCGCCATGATCTGTTTGTAGGGATCGGGATTGCACATCGATTCGACCAGAGACATACTGCTGAAGCCGCCGCCGATAATTTGATAATCGATGGTGTCAAAGATTTGTGTGAGATTTTGAGGAGCCGGTACGCTCATGTATTTGTTCAGAACCGGCGTATAAAGAAAAGCTGTTTTACCGTCACAGACCATTTGCCCGCCCATCTTGCCGCTTTCCAAATTCAAATAAAACTTGTTGGGGCGGGCGAAAGATACCTTGAATACCGACTCCATCGATGTCGATTTGGTCTCGGCGGCTATCTTCATCTCTGTTGACATGGTTTGCGTGAAACCTTTCATGTTCTTGTAAAAGGAACCCACACTCTTCATGATCTGGCTGGATTTTTCATCCATTTGAGTGGCGGCAGACGTATCCTTGGCGGGTGCAGCTGCATGGACCGGACTTGTCAGTACGCCCGCCTGGGCTGACATGGCTAAAACGCAGGCCAGTGCGCCATTAAGAAAGTTTTTGTTCATTTAAAAGTCCGCTCAAAGGGAAGCAAATCAATTCCAGACTGGCAATTGTAATAGATCGGGCGCATCTACGTCTTGTGCCGGTCCTCTGCCGCTATTTACCGAGGGATGCTTGCGGTTTGGCAGATTGAATTGATTGCGGAGCCTCCGGAGGTTTTTTGGCATCTTCTTGAGGCTGAGATTCCTTTTCAATTTCGTCTGGTGCTTCTTTACTGCTGGGATTTTTTGTATCAAGAACGCCCTGTTTTTTTGCGTTTTCAGTGCGTTTTTTGTCTTCGCTTATCAGCCAGCGCAAGATGCGTTTGGCTACGGCATTGGGATTTTTTTCTTCCGAGCTGCGCGCCCATGAATAGGCGCTGGTCAAATCGCCGAACTTGGTTGCCTCGATAGCAATTAGCGCCATCGTTGCTGCGATCTTGTCTTTGGGCATATCGCCCCATTCAACATAATTGGAAGGTGTGCCCATGTTTTCACCAAGCAGAATGCCGTTGGCGTGTCCAAATGTCATCGATTCATAGGTCCTGCCAATTCGATATTCGAGCATGTTCATGTCATCAGTGTTCGGTTCAATCTTGTTGACCATGTAATTGATGCCGTTTGTGGTCAGAAGAATACGCGATAAAACGGCATCAGGAGAAGTTATCTTGGCTTTGTCCAGAGCGCGAGCAATGAAAGGATCTTTGAAGTGTTCGCTCAAGTTTTGATAATTGGCGCGAATTGGTTTTTGGCTGGCAAGCACAACCAGGTTTGTCGAATCTGAAGCGATGGCCAGTGAATAATTGAAGTTTTGCTTCAGAGCCGACATTACTGCTTTTACGGAATCAGGAGATACCTCGCCAAGCTGCAGCCAGAGACTCAGTATGCCATCTGGAGTCAAACGATCTTTGACGCACTCAAAATATTCCTCTGTAAATAAATTGCACACTCCGACCTGCCATGGGTTGGACGGCTCGGAGACGATGATGTCGAATTTCTGCGTGGTGGCAAGCAAGAAATTGCGACCGTCATTTATTTCCACTTTTACTCGTGGATTCTTTTCCGGTGCGTGAGTGAATTTGTTGAACACACTGGATGCTTCAATTACCGCCGGCTCCAATTCAACGGCGGTGACTGTAGTGATGGGGAAATTCAACAATTCGGCGACGGTAACGCCGGAGCCCCAACCGACCACGCATGCTCTTCTGGCATTGGGTCTGAAAAGCATAGGATAACTGGCCAAAAGTATTTGCTGCGACATGTCGGCGCCGTCGCTTGCATCCACACAGCCGTTTGTGAGCAATGAATGGGTGCCAATTTTGTCACCTTCTCTAAACTCTAATATAGCCACATTCGAGCAAGGTCCGTCTTTGTAATAGACAAGTTTTGTTCTGTCTGTGCTTTCTCTCCAGGGCGATTTCGGATTGAAAACGTCATATCCGTCCCTCATGGCTCTGCGAGTGGACTGCGCCAAAAGGATCGACTTTTTGTCCGTGCTGAATGGACTGACATTGAATCCAACAAAAACGACGACGCCCAGAACAACGTAGAAAAGTTTGGTTGCCAGTTTTGCATCTTTCTGTGTGAATATCATCATGGTGCCTACCAGCATATTTACGCCAGTAGCAATGATGATTGTTTTTTCGACTCCATATTGCGGAATCAATACGAAGCCGGCTAATACAGAACCCAGGATCGCACCCAGCGTGTTGGCGCTGTATACGGTGCCTACAGACCTGCCTATGCGCTTTATATCGAAGGCTGTGCATTTTATGACGATGGGAAACAAGGCTCCCAGGAAGAGCGTCAGAGGCAAGAGGGCTGCCTCGGCCAGGATAAAACGAATCCACATGGAAAAGAGAGCGTTGTTGAAGGCGCTGTTGAGACGAAGGTTCCAGACCGGCAAAAACTGGCAGACGATAAGCGATGTCAGACAGCCAATGGCAACAAGAATTTGAAAGGCGCCGAAGGCTAAAAAAGGTTGTCGGAATTTGTCCACGTATTTTGCACAGAAGAAGCTGCCGATGAAAATTCCCGAAAGGAAAGTCGTCAGCATTACCGTGAATGCATAGGTGCTGCCACCAATTACCATGCTGAGCGTACGAGTCCAGCACACTTCGTAGATCATTGCCGCTGCCCCCGATATAGCGATAGCGGCAAGGGCTACATATATTTGATTGGGCAGTCTGGCATTTTCTGTTTTGCCCTTATCCTTTTCCGGGCTCAATGCGGCCACAGCCGCAACCGCTGCTTCCTCTTTGGCCGGCTGCGATTTTTCCTGGCTGGTCTGCTCGTCGGCTTGCTGTAATTGAGCGCCCTGATGTTTTCCCTTGCGCTTTTTCTTTTTCTTGGACTGTGCGGTTTCCATGGCTGCCGAAGATGCTTCTTTTGATGCTTCAATTGCATCGCCGGATACAGACGCGGCTTGATCGTCTGCTGGCACGGGACCCCTGTCTGGTTTTTCTTTCTTTTGCGGCGCTTCCAACTTTGCCGACACGCCAATAACGATCAGGCATAAGAGCATGTTGATGCCGGCTGCGATCAGAGTTGTGTTCGACAATCCCAGGCTGGGCAGTAGTATGAGTCCCGATTGTGCCGCACCACATACGGCGCCAAGTGTGTTGATTGCATATATGGTGCCGACTCTGTCGCCCACAGTGTCCAGACTGTCGGTTACATATTTGGACAGAAGAGGCAAAGTGGCGCCCATCAAGGTCGTGGGCAAAAGCAAAATCATGGCTGCCAGAGCCAGTCTAAGCAGGCTGAAGGCAAAGAAATCAAAATGAGTCAGCTCCCAGATCACACGATAGCCGGTCACCGATATGTCGAGAAGGACAGGCACTAATAGTGCCCAGAGTCCGATCAGACCTTCTAGAATTCCGTACCATAAAAACGGCCGCGTGATTTTGTCGGTGGCCCGGCCGGCCAGGAAGCTGCCCAGGGCCAGACCGCCCATGAACACAGCCAGGACCGTGGATGTGGCGAAGGTAGTCGACCCGAAAATCAGTGTCAGGTGGCGGGTCCAGACGACCTGATAGACCAGGCTGCTGAAGCCGGATGCAAAGAAGAGCGCCAGGACGAGCCAGAACATTTCCAGTCGAAATGGCTTGGACTCGCTTTGTGCGCTCATCTTCTAATTGTAGCTACTTTATTTCGCCCGGTTGGCTATTTAGATGCCAATCAGTTAGTTGGCGATATCGGCGTCGATGATATCGTCGTCGCCTTTGCCGCCGGCCTTGCTGCCCGTGGATGAAGAGGAGCTGGACGAGCCGGCCGATGAGGCTTCTTCTTCTCCACCTGTGGCGCCTGCTCTGGCTCCTGCCGGTTGACGCTGAGCATCTTGAGAGATAAGGACAATCACGCCGCGCAATTCTTCCAGCAATGGCTTCAGTGCATCGACATCAGCACGCTGTTCGATCTTCAAGCGAAGGTCGGCGATCAGGGACTCCGCTTTATTGCGGTTGCCGCTGGTCAGTGCATCGCCGGCATCTTTCATTTGACGCTCGACCGTATAGCAAAGGTTGTCTGCTTCGTTTCTGGCGTCGGCGCTGTCTCTGGCTTTCTGATCTTCGGCAGCGTGGGTTTCGGCATCTTTGACCAGCTTTTCGATGTCATCCTTGCCCAGGTTGGTCGAAGCGGTGATCGTGATTTTCTGCTCTTTGCCCGTGTCTTGATCTTTTGCAGTTACAGAAACGATGCCGTTGGCGTCGATGTCGAAGGATACTTCGATTTTTGGCGTGGCCCGAGGCGCCGGTCTGATTCCGTCGAGACGGAATGTGCCCAGCATCTTATTATCTTTGGCCATCGGACGTTCGCCCTGGAAGATTTGAATGTCTACCGCCGGTTGATTGTCTTCAGCTGTCGAGAACGTTTGTGACTTGTGAGTGGGAATGGTCGTATTGCGCTCTACCAGTTTGGTTAAGACACCACCCATGGTTTCAATACCAAGCGAGAGCGGTGTGACGTCCAGGAGCACTACGTCGCGGACTTCGCCGCCCAATACACCGGCTTGAATGGCGGCGCCGATGGCGACGACTTCGTCCGGGTTGACGCTCTGGTTAGGTTCTTTGCCGCCGGTCAGACTCTTGACCAGATCTTGAACAGCAGGTATGCGAGTAGAACCGCCAACGAGCACGATTTCTTGCAAGTCAGCAGCCTTCAACCCGGCATCTTGGAGAGCTTGCTCGACCGGCTTGCGGCATTTTTCGACAAGTTCTCTGGTCAATTCATTGAACTTGGCGCGGGTGAGGCGCATATCCAAGTGTTTAGGACCAGTTTCATTGGCTGTTACGAACGGCAGTGATATCGATGCTTCAGTAACTGTAGACAATTCGATTTTTGCTTTTTCGGCAGCTTCTGTGAGTCTTTGCAGGGCTTGAGGATCTTTTCTCAAGTCGATGCCTTCGGTTCTCTGGAATTCTTCAGCCAGCCAGTTGACGAGCACGTGGTCGAAGTCGTCGCCGCCCAGGTGTGTGTCACCGGAGGTCGATTGTACTTCGAATACACCGTCGCCCACTTCCAAAATGGATACGTCGAATGTGCCGCCGCCCAGGTCGAATACAAGGATTGTCTCGTTGGTCTTTTTGTCGATGCCATAGGCAAGAGCGGCTGCGGTCGGCTCGTTGATAATGCGTTGAACATCAAGTCCGGCGATTAATCCGGCATTCTTGGTCGACTGTCTTTGCGAGTCATTAAAGTATGCAGGAACAGTGATCACAGCTGATGTCACCTTTTCACCCAGATACTTTTCGGCGTCTTCTTTCAGTTTGCGCAAGATGATTGAGGAGATTTCCTCGGGCGTGTAGTCTTTGTCGCCCATGACTACCTTGACGCCGCCGTCTGGACCTTCTTTGACCTTGTATGAGACCATTTTGCGTTCCATTTCCACTTCATTGAAGCGGCGGCCCACAAAGCGCTTGATCGAATAGACAGTATTTTGCGGATTGACAACAGCCTGACGGCGGGCAAGCTGCCCGACCAGGCGTTCGCCGGTCTTAGAATGGGCAACCACAGAGGGGGTCGTTCTCAGACCTTCCGTATTGGCAATGACGGTGGGCTTTCCACCTTCCATTACCGCTACCACCGAATTTGTAGTTCCGAGATCGATTCCTACAGCCTTACCCATAGTTGACTCCCTTGGACGAGACGTTTACTCCTTTTGTGATACACCAGCGCGAGGCTCATTATCGGTAATGCAAGCTTTTATTTAGTAAGCGGTCTGATTTTGTTTGCTCAACCGGCCCGTTTAATCTAATACGCCGCGCGCGCATAGAGGGCATCCTTATATGCAAAGCCCGCCAGGCGACGATTTTGGCACCCAATTACATCTCGATGGGTGCGTGTCCCTTCATTATTTCCAAAGTAGTTGACAGCCCGTAGCCGAAAAGCACCTTATCGGTTGTCATTTCGGACGGCAGGATAGAGATTTCCACTTTGCTGTCCGGTGCCTTTTCTATTACTTCATCAAAAGCGGAGCCCTGGTCGTTGAATTTTTGATCGTCCACATGGAAGGAGCCGAAGACTTCGCCTTCGTGCAGGAATGCCAGGCACATTTCGTTGTTGGCCAGGGCGGTCAATATGGCTGTCTCTTTCTTGAGTGGCACAATCAGCGACTTTAGCTCTTTCTTTTTGGCAAAATCTTTTTCCAAGACCGGCACACCGAGGAACATAGCCGACATTGAGAGAACTACTTCGTCGGGCAGGTCATAGATTGTCAATTTTGTTTCGGGAAGAAAGCTGTCAAGCAAGAGCATTTGAATGGCCGACTCGATTGGATAAGGCTCAACCATCGGCTTTTTGCCATAAATGCAGCCGACCGCTCGACCGCGAAATAGAATCAGCGCCCCCCGCGAGAGACGTTCGTCGCAGATCATTTTTACGCAGCCGGTGAGCTGCCCTTCTTCGAGATCCGTAATTAGTTTGGCAATGTCGTAGTCGCCCGAGCGTAACGGTGAAATCGCAGTTGTGCTCAAGGGCGGCATCACTATGTCGATTGCTCTTCTTAATTTGTAAGTGCGTGGATGAGAATCAGCCCACACGGCAAAAGCAGTCTCAGGCTCGCTCGGCAAGCCCATTTGCACGCGCTCGGTCGTGCCGATTCGGAAGGCAAACGTCATCAGAGCGTGGTCCTTGCTCATGCAAACAAAGGTAGCCGGCACTACCTGTCCTTCATTCAAATCTTCTTGGCAGGGAAGGTAACCTTCAATGCCGCTGGGCACGAGCTTGACTAAATAGCCGCCTGGTTCCGGACCGCAGACGCGGCATTTGACGCTGCTGCCTGCCCTCAAAATCGGATTGTCATCTTCCATGTTTGCCGTCCGGGTAGAGAGATTCTTCTTTAGCGATCTTGGCGATCTTGGCGAGCATGTCGGCAAAAGGGCCGTATGAGGCTCCTATTCTAATCGTGCTGACAACAATTGTCTTGCGTAAGACCTTGCCAATGACTAATAGCCTCATCGACCATTTGCATGTATCTCGCTCTTTCTGACTGCGTCAAAAATGAAGCATGAAATGAATTGCGAGCCAATTTTTCCAGCTCGTCTTGACTCAATTCCAGTGCGCTTTGAGCTGCCCTGAAATTGTCTGAAACATAGCCGCCGAAATAGGCCGGGTCGTCGGAATTAATGGTGGCTCTGATGCCCAATTCGAGCATCTTTTTCAAATTGTGCTGTTTCAAGTGATTGAAAACCTTCAAGCGCACATTGGAAAGTGGACAGACCGTCAAAGGCATTTGATGTTCAACCAGATGCCTGGTCAATTGCGGATCTTCCAGACTTCTTACACCATGATCGATGCGGCTGACTTTGAGAACTTTCAATGCCTCCCAAACATATTCAGGCGGTCCTTCTTCGCCGGCATGGGCTACAGTCAGCCATCCATGGGCGCGTGCCTTGTCGAAAACTGCTTTGAATTTCTGCGGCGGATTGCCTACTTCGGCTGAATCAAGACCGACTGCAACAATGCGATCGCCGTATTTGAGCGCGCTATCAAGTGTTGCCATCGCTGACTCGGCGCTCTGGTCACGCAGAAAGCACATAATCAATTTGCTGGAAATGCCGTGTTTTTGTTTGCTCTCTTGGGCTGCTTTCGACAAGCCTTCGATCACTACTTCAAAGGGGACGCCGCGCTGAGTGTGCGCTTGCGGATCAAAAAATATCTCGGCGTGGACGACATTTTGTGCGTGCGCCTTTTCAAAGTATGCAGCGGCCAGATCCTGAAAGTCTTGCTCGGTGCGCAGCACATTCATGCCCGCGTAATAGAGATCGAGGAAAGACTGCAAATCCTGAAACTCGTAAGCCTCCCTCAATGCTTCGACCGAATTGAAGGGTACTTTGATTTTGTTGCGCTCGGCAATTGAAAAGATGAGTTCCGGCTCGAATGTCCCTTCGATGTGAAGGTGCAGCTCTGCCTTGGGCAGATTGCCGGCCAGTTTTTCCATGCCTCTCCCGCTCCTTGCCGACATTAAGTATGAAAACTGCGTGCAGTCGGCTTTATTCGAGCCGATAGCTCTAACTTTTAAATATACCGGATTCATCTTTTGTTGTCTCAGTTCTCACGGCTGATATGATTGGGCAGGACTGAGGGATTGTGCACAAGGAAACAGGTCTGGCTTTCGATGAAAGTTTTGGTTGCCGTCGAAGACGAGCAGTTTTTAGGGGAGCTGAGTTCTTTCATGGCTGCCTATCCGTGGCCCGAAAGCAGCGAATTTTATGTTCTGCACGTAGTGTTGCCCGTGAAAGTAGGCAGTTTCATGAGCGTCTTGCCTTCTCCTTTGCTGGAGAATATCTCCAAAGAGCGAGTTAGATCCGGCGAACTTCTTGTCGATCAAGTGAAAAATGCCATCGACAGCGTGCAAAACAATGCCTCAATCAAAGTGGAAGTATGCGAAGGCTTGCCCAAAGAAGAGATTCTCGACCGGGCCGCAAAGCTCAAAGCCTCGCTCATAGTCATGGGTTCGCACAAGCGCAGCGTCAGCGATTTGATGATTGGAAATGTCACCCAGGCGGTGGTGTCGAATGCACCTTGCTGTGTGCTGGTTATTCCCTTGCCGAATAAAAAACACAGCGACAAGCCGAACAGCCGAAAAGAGCCGCACAAAATTATATAGATTGCTTATTTAAGAACCGTCTCGCGAATGATTTCCACGGAGCAGTGCGCAGTCGCCGCCACTACCCGCGATACCTCACCAAGCATATTATGGGCGGAGGTTCCATGCCCTTGCGCTCCTATCAAAATTTTGTCTGCACCAAATTCGATGGCACTATCCACAATCTCTTTTTTAGGCGAGCCTTCGATGACGGAAACCTCCACCTGCCCGGACTTTGCTGAAATTTGCTTCTTGAGCTTTTCGCTCACTGTTTCAACCAGTGCTTTGGCAGTCTGGCGGCGCTTTTCTGTTCCTTCTTCGATGAGAGCGCGAAATTCTTTCTGATTGCTGCATTCCAGTGCAATCGGTTCGAGCACGGTCACGATCAAAAATTGCGTTTCATCCGGCCAGCTTCGCGTTACGGCGTTTTTTACCACCGCTTCGGAGTAAGGTGAATCATCAACGGCAATCAGTACTTTCACACCGTGTCTCCCAATTAATTACTTCACTATCTGTTGTATCGCAAGCGGACGCGAAAGTGCGTCATTTTGACGGTATCTTAACCTAAGAGACTGGGACGGCGTCGGCTTGAGCCCAGCTTAGACTAAACCGCGGCGCATGGCTTGAACAGCAGCCTGTGTGCGATCGTCAACGGACATTTTGTTGAGGATGTTGCGCACATGAGTCTTGGCGGTGGCCAATGAAATAACAAGCTGGTTGGCAATTTGTTGATTGGAGCAGCCTTCCACTAGAAGTTTGAGTACTTCCAGTTCTCGGTTCGATAAAGGATCTGGAAGATCCGGCATATCAGGCATATCCTCAGCCGGCGCCGTGCCGTTTTCTTTTGGTCCGCTCTCCACTGTTTTTCTCTGTTTGATGCCCTTCTCTGCTGCATAATGTGCGAGCACTTTGTGTGCAACTGCCGAATCCAGCCAAACGTCCCCGCCGTGAATACTGCGCACAGCTGTGTATAGTCGATCGGGTGCTACGTCTTTAAGACAGTAGCCACCCGCACCAGCTGCCAATGAGGCAAAAATGTCTTGCTCGCTGTCATGCGAAGTCAGCATGATGATGCGCTGGGCGGGGTTTTCAGTGCAGATCTGACGAGCGGCCTCAATGCCGTCGACGAAAGGCAATCCTACGTCCATCAAGACAACATCAGGCCGGAGTTCTTTGACGAGTTGCACGGCTGCCGCTCCGTTTTCGGCCTCGCCGATGACACGAATGTCGGAAGTGCGCTCCAGTACGGTTCTCAGACCAATGCGCGTGAGAAGGTGGTCTTCTACGAGCACCACTCTTATCTCATTTGTCTTTCCTTCGCCGTTTTCCATTCCAGGTATTCAAAATTCCATAGGCTGTTTAGCCTATTAGTATCCAGTTAAAACCAGCATGTCCATTTGTAAGTACACCTCAATCAGGACGATACCATGATTTTAAAAATCATCCTTTCGGATGATCGCTCTCACAAAACACTTTGAGTGAAAAATTTACCCCTGCTTGATCTTTAGGAATTACTCACTGACGAACAATAATCCCCATTATCCGTAAGAGTGATCGAAAGCACCTCACCCGTTCGGGTGGGGATACCTATTTTGAGCAGAATATTTTTCGAACTGTCTGGCTTCTGACAACCGTTACGATTTTGTTAAGACCGGAACGTATGTATGGCACCATACGTCATGCTGGGTATATTGCAATTGGCGAGAGAAATTCGTGCTCCGGAGGCAAATTCCCGACGCAGCCGGGCTCGTAGGTTACCCAAAAAGCTTACTCGATAAGTAATTGACATGAACAAATCACGGTTTCAACCAAGACCAAAACTGAATACCAGTAAGGACAAAAGCAAGCGGGCCAAGGCTTCGGGGGACTTTTCTTTTCCCTTAGATGCTGATTCCAATGCCTTTGAAGAACTCGACTGGGACCCCGAGGTCAATTTTGCCATTGAGTCATCGGATGCCGACCCGGTGGAAGGCACCTATGTCGAAAAAGGTGATCCCAATGCCCTCTCGTTTTACCTCAAGGAAATCGGCAGACACAAGTTGCTCAAGGGTTCTGAGGAAATCGATCTGGCTCGGCGCCTGAAATCCGGCGACCGGAACGCCAAAAACGAGCTGGTCAGAGCCAACCTTCGACTGGTGGTCAGTATCGCTAAGCGTTACCGCAATAGAGGAATGTGCTTCGAAGACCTGATTCAGGAAGGAAGCGTAGGCCTGATAAGGGCGGCAGAGAAATTCGATGCGGAAAAAGGCTTCAAATTTTCGACATACGCAACCTGGTGGGTCCGACAGGCGATCACCAGAGCCCTTGCTGATAAGTCGCGCACAATCAGGGTTCCTGTCCACATGATCGAAACCAGAAGCCTGGTAAGAAAAACGACCAAGATCTTTTTCGACAAGCATGGTCGCTTGCCCTCGATTGAGGAAATTGCCGAATTGTCGGGGCTCGAGAAAGAAAAGGTTCAAACCGCGCTCTCGGCAGACAAAACCCTGGTTTCGCTTGACCTCAAGGTCGGCGAGGACATGGATACGTCTTTGGCTGAAATGATAGCCGACGAAGGTGGCGAGCAACCTGACCAAAAGGTAAGCGCACTGCTCGTTTCGAGACAAGTTGCCAATCTTCTAGAGCACCTCAATACCAATGAAAGGTCGCTTGTAGAGCTGCGTTACGGTCTCAAGGACGGCCAGCCACTGAGCCTGGAACAGTGCGGACAGCGCATGGGAATGAGCCGCGAGCGAGTCAGGCAGATTGAAACAAAAGCTTTTAAGAAGCTGAGAAACAGTAAAGATCTTTTCGAACTGAGAGATTTACTGAATTAGTTTGACCATCCAATAGAAAATCAGGCCATCGGGCGAGGTAAACCGTTTTCCAAAATGGTGTAATTGAATTTGTTTTGGTATCCACGGAAATCCTATGACCAGTACTACACTCAAGCCCCAGGACGCACAGCTAGTTGAGAGTGGCCTCAACTCACTCAGTCCAAGATGGACGACTGCCATTTTGATTCAGCTTTCCGGCGGCACCAGACGCACGACGCATTTGATGCGATCTTTGCCCGGTTTGTCTGCAAAAACGCTGACCGAGAGACTTCGCAAGTTGCAGAAGCTAGGACTCGTCACGCGTGAAACATTCAGGGAAGTTCCTCCGAGAGTGGAATACACCCTGACGCCCGAAGGTGAAGAAGTCGTTGTTTTGCTCGAACAAATCAAGCTAGTTTGCCCAAAATGGGCCGACCTGAGCTAGTAGTTCTTAGGTTTGACGGCGAAATTAAGCGGACTTACTGGCATTCTCTTCATAAATTGAAGGGTAGATTTTGAACGTCGGTTTGATCGCGGGCAGGAGAGCAAGTGCTTTGTGCACCGGACCTTTGCTGACGATTCGTCCTTGCAGTAGTGCCACTGCAGGTGGTTCTTTGCCCAGCCAGAAATTGTGGGCGACATCCGACTTCATAGACATTTCTATGTCCGGTTGCAACTCGCTTTCTCCAAAATGAAAGCGCAATTCCTGCCCGTCACTTCCGTCGATGGTGACGACACCATCGGGATCTCGGTATTTAAATCGAACCACGAGCTTTGAACTTAGTAATTTGGCGCAGATTTCCTCTTCAGATTTGATGTATGTCCACAGCCTCTCCATCACGCAATAGAGCTCATCTGTGTTGGTAAAGTATGCCATCTAGACCCCCCCTGAGCTTCCTCACAGTCGCGACCTCCTAAATC
>CAZHEZ010000188.1:0-16374 GCA_964531315.1 uncultured Candidatus Obscuribacterales bacterium
GGCGCACAGTCAAATTCACTCAAGCAAGATCTTAGACATTTCCTCTAATTTGCCGGTCGTTGTTGAGATCATCGATACGCCCGAAAAAATCGATGCTTTCCTGCCGCTGCTTGACGAGGCAATAAAAGAAGGGCTGGCCACTGTTGAGCCAGCCCAGATCAGACTTTATCGGATTTCAAAGGGCTAAAAGGCGTGCACGGATTTATGTTTCAATCGGAAATTCATCGTCCGGATCGGGCGGTAGATTATTAAAGAGGCGATATTCGACTCGTTTCTGGCGCTCCAATTCTTTGATGTGCGATTCTTGCTTTAACTCAATTGCTTTTTGATCGCCTTCGCGCTTTTCCTTCTGTTTATTGGCCGCCATTCCAATTATGCGAGCTCGATCTTGGTCCTGCTTAATGCGCGCGCGCTCACGTGCTTCTTTAATCTTACGTTCTTCACGCTCTTGATCAGTGCGAAGCATTGCTTCGTATTCACGCTGTTTTCTTCTTCGCTCAATGTCACTCATTGCCCGCAGCCCCATACAATTGATTCAAGAAATAGCTTAAACCATATTTTCAGCTTAAGCCCACCAGATGGCTACGTCAAGAGATGGAATCTCCTCTCAGACTTCAATTTGCTCGTCCGGAATAGGAATCAAGCTTGCTTTGTATTTACGGGACACGCCGGTCTTATTTGCTGCTTCGACCACGGCTTTGGCCACTGACGGAGCAATGCTTGCGTTAAAAACGCCCGGCACAATGTAATCTTCGTGCAGTTCATTGTCCTTAATCACTGAAGCAATTGCCTGAGCGGCGGCCAGTTTCATTTCTTCATTGATGTCTGTGGCATGGCAGTCGAGCGCTCCGCGGAATATGCCAGGGAAGCACAAAACGTTATTAATCTGGTTAGGATAGTCGGAGCGTCCTGTGGCCATTATGCGCACATGTGGAAGCGCTTCTTCCGGCATGATTTCTGGCGTCGGATTGGCCATTGCGAAAACTATGGCGTCCTTTGCCATGTCTTTGAGATAGTCTGCCTTGACTGTTCCAGGGCCGGACAGACCAAGATAGAGGTCCGCACCTTTCATAGCCTCTTTAAGAGAACCTTTGAGCATCTCCGGGTTAGTGTGATCGGCGAACCACTCTTTCATGCTGTTCATGTTTTCGCCGCGCCCTTTGTAGATTGCTCCGGAGCGGTCGAAACCAGTAATATTCTTGACCCCGGCCGACATCAAGATCTTCGAGCAGGCTACGCCGGCGGCGCCGACGCCGCTGACGATCACCTTCAAATTTTCCATTTTTTTGTCGACAATCTTAAGAGCATTAATAAGCGCTGCTAATACAACTACTGCAGTGCCATGTTGATCGTCGTGAAAAACCGGGATATCCAGCTCTTTTTTCAGGCGAGCTTCGATTTCAAAACATCTTGGAGCAGATATGTCTTCCAAATTAATGCCACCAAATCCGGGGGCAATGTATTTCACGGCTTTGATGATTTCTTCAGTGTCCTGAGTGTCCAAACAAATTGGATAGGCGTCAATTTTGCCAAATTCTTTGAAGAGCATCGCTTTGCCTTCCATGACAGGCATTGCCGCTTTCGGTCCAATATTTCCCAGACCTAATACCGCGGTACCGTCGGAGACGACTGCTACTGAATTACGTTTGATTGTTAACTTATATGCATTCTCTGGTTCGTGGGCGATTGCCATGCAAACTCGGGCCACGCCTGGCGTGTAAGCCATTGAGAGATCGTCTCGTGTAGCCAGCGGTACTTTATTGGCGATGCGAATTTTTCCACCCAGATGCATGAGGAAAGTGCGATCCGAGACGTTAATGACCTGGATGCCATCCAGTGCGTTGAGCGCCTTGACCACTTCTTGACCATGCTCGGAGTCCCGGACATTGACTGTGATGTCGCGAACAATATGGCCCTTTTCGAAGCCATGAATGTCTATGGCACCAATGTCTCCACCGACCTCACCGATTAATGATGTAACCTTGCCAAGCATGCCTGGGCGGTTTGTGATCTTTAGCCGCAAAGTGAGGCTATAGCTGGCGCTCGGTTGTGGAAGCGCAGTGTTGTCTTTTTGCTCTTGATCCATTGATGATGGTGTCTTGGTGGAGGTCATTGTGATTACTCTTTGCGTAATGCTGAGGCTTAATCTAGAGCCAATGTGTTAAGCTGAAAAACTCTTATAAGGAGTCTTGTAAGGGTAGCGCTTTTCGCCTTGGAGAGCGCTTCTTGAAAGCAGCAATTAAGCTAATTCGACTCTGAATTAATACATGGTTTTTTCTATCTTCAGCCTATGGTCACGGCAGAAGAATTTGAGTTATCAACAGGAGGCGGTATGGCAGACAAGTCAGAGAAGGAAATAATTGGTAACTATGAAGTGTCTAAAGCTGGGCTTCTCACTCGGCGAGAAGTTTTGACAATGGGTGCAGTTGCCGCAGCGGGCGCTTTGGTTGCTCCTGCGTTTGCAGCGGCGGGAAGCCCGTCACAAACTCCAGCATCGGCCGGCGATCCGTATGTCGCAAAGGATTTTTCCGGATTGCAAAGCAAGCTTGATGGATTGTCCTCCAGCCAGATCGAACAACACATCAAGCTGTACAAAGGTTACATCGGCAAAGCCAATGAATTGCGTAGCAAATTGAAAGATGTCGAATTGGCATCGGCAAATGCAACTTATTCTCCCATTCGTGAAATGCTTGTCGAACAGAGTTTTGCAGTCAACGGTGTGATTTATCACGAGTTCTATTTTGGCAATCTCGGCGGCAAAGGCGGTGAACCTTCCGGCGATCTAAAGGCGGCTCTGGAAGAGCGTTGGGGCAACATGGGCAAATTCAATGACTTCTTGAAGGCGGCCGGTAAGAGTGTGCGCGGATGGGTGGTAATTGGATTCAACACACGCGGTGGATTTATTGATTCATTTGGTCTCGATACGCACAATATTGGATCGCCTGCAAACTTTGTTCCTTTGCTCGTTCTCGACGTATACGAACATGCCTATATGGTTGACTACGGCACTGATCGAGCCAAATATCTCGATGCATTCCTGAAGAATGTTGACTGGGACGTTGTGGGCAAACGGTTCAACATCACAAGAAAACACCCGACCGGATTAGATGCGACGTCCTAACGTTTATTCATCTCCGAATCGAAAATGAATTTGCAGGGTTCGCGATTGCGAACCCTCTTTTTATGCCATGTTTGAGATCGGTACAAACTTCACTTGCGCGGGGGTAATGTATGCGAGTATCTCTTCATAGGAAATGTGAGAGTGGCACGCGCACAGCTTTCTCAGTGAACTTACCGGCCACCGAGCTCTGTCAAAGGAGATCCAGTACAACGCTGCGTAAATTTGGAGATTCTTTCGACTGACACCCTGGAAGAAATCTTTGATGAAGTAGGTGAAGTCTTTAGCAATTGATTCATGCCAGTGCGACATTTTCTTGTTAGCTTGGGGAAGTATTTGCTTCATTCGCACATACTGATTTCCAGGAAGGCTCTGAAGTAAACCCTTTAGTTCAAGCAGCACAACAGTGCAACTTAAGGTGGGTGTATCAAAGGACGACTCGCTAAGTAGACGATCGAAACTTACACTCTTTTCAGACAACATTTCGAAAATTGTTCTTTCATTTATTGATAGAGAAAACTCGTCGACTTTTGAGTCTAAAGCGATTTCTTTGGTTTTGACTTCTTCTTGATTGCGGAATGACAGCTCTTCAGCAACTGGATGTTCTCCCTTCGGAGTTTCAGTGCTACGTCTACTTATAATGGCTGTGCAAAGCGATGATGGCACTTCAACGATATCTTCGGACATTTGAGTGCGCACGACAATGCTCAGCTGTTTGTAGATCAAATTTACAGTGTGATTGGACACTGCTAACAATTCTTTTGCTTGATTGGCACTGATTGTTATGCCCATTTCAAACCAACGGATGATGACAATGCGTGGGCGAAATAACCTTACCTTGTGATAGAACGTATTGGCAGTAAGCCAGACTTCCTTGCTGCATTTTGCGCAAGAGAATACACGAGTGTCTGAACGGGGAATTTCATTTTCATGAGTACAGCGGCAGATTATTGTCTTTCTTTCTGCAATATCTGCAAGGGCGAGTCTTTTGTAGTTCAGTTCTGAACCAATCTCCGCATCCATCTGTCGTAAGGCTCGAGCAGCCTTTGCATAATTGGACTTGGAAGCATCGTTGTAAACCATTTCCATTTTCTCGTCTCTTTACTTTGAATACGAGTCGAGAAATGAAAAAGTTCAATCTTTTGATTGCTGACAACCAAAAAATCTGAAATCTGGAATTGAGGTTTGGAAGTTAAACCGTTAACGGTTTAACTTCCAAACCATTGTTGTGCTTCCGGAATTAATGTCCGAGATCGGCGCGGAGTCCGTAGCCGACGCCGTGGACATTGCGAATAAGTGATTCCTGACCTTCAGTGTCGAGTTTCTTGCGAAGTCGCTTTATGCAGGTTGTAAGTGCTTCAACAGTTGCATCTGACTCATTGGACCAAACTCTATTGAGAAGTGCTTCAGGGGGAAAGACTGTGCCAGGATTGCGCATTAAGAATTCGAGCAGAGCAAATTCCTTCGGCACCAGTTTTACTTCGACGCCGGCGCGTTTGACAGTAAAAGCGGCTCTGTCCAGTTCGATATCGCCTGACTTCAGGATTAAACCGACTTGTCCACCGACACGGCGCATAAGGGCGCGAATCCTGGCGGTTAGTTCTTTGGCATGGAAGGGTTTTGTCAGGTAGTCGTCGGCACCTGAGTCGAGCCCCAATTCTTTGTCGTCGATAGTTGTACGGCCGGTCAAAATGAGTACCGGTGTTTTTTTTCCAGTGGCGCGAAATTCTCTAAGGATTTCCATGCCGCTGAGCATTGGCAATTCTAGATCGAGCACGATCAAGTCATACTCATAAACTTTCAGACGGTTTAAGCCTTCTTGACCGTCATTGACGACTTCTGCCTCGTGTCTTTCCATTTTCAGCCAGTCGCGAACCAGCTTCGATAGTTGTACATCGTCTTCGATAATGAGAATTTTGGCCACGAGAGATGCTCGACGGTAATCCGAGACAATGATATCGCAATCTTAAGGCTGCTTCTTCTGATCTGCATCTGCCTGGGCAATTGGAAGACTGAAGTGAAATGTGCTGCCCTTGCCTTCCTCTGAATCGACGCCGATTTGACCGCCGTGTAATTCAACTATTGCCTTGGAAATCGCCAGTCCCAGTCCACTGCCCTTTCTGCCTTTGGAATCTGATTTGTTTACTTGCTTGAAGCGTTCAAAAATCGATGTACGCATGCTTTCAGGGACACCTCTTCCTTCATCCTTGACTTTAACGAATGCGAATTTTTCATCTTTAGAGGTGGAGATTGTCAGTGTTGTTTTCTCGGGCGAGAACTTAATGGCGTTGGCAATCAGGTTGATAAGCACCTGAATCATTCTCTCTTTGTCGGCGCTTACTTTTGGATCTTCGGCCGTTTCCAACTTTAACTCGATTGCCTTTTGTTTGACGGCATTGGCCACCATATTTATCGCCGGCTTGATGATCTCTGAAAGTGGTATGGGTTCAAGATTTAGATCCATGCGTCCCGATTCCATGCGCTCCAGATCGAGAAGATCGTTTACCAGTGTGATCAGGCGATCGCAGGAATCCTGTGCTCCGTTGACACTTTCTTTGCCGTCTTCGCTGAGTTCGCCGTAGGCTCCGGCAGAAAGAAGCGAATGAACCATCTGGATCGAAGTCAGTGGCGTGCGCAAGTCATGGCTGACCATGGCTACAAAGTCGCGTTTCATCTGGTCGATTTGCTTGCGCTCTGTGATGTCGTGGACGACGCACATCAAAGATTTTTCGTCGTTTGACCAGACCACCGACCATTCACAGTCTCTTTCTTCCCCATGTTGTGTGACGATGCGATTGGTGAAGGCACCACCTCCCTTTTTTTCGATGATGGCCATGACTTGATCGGTTGTTGCTTTGAGGTCTTCTTCGTCGAGAAGCTGGTCGAGCCGCCGGCCAATCAAATCGTCTATTTCGTAGCCCCACTGTTTTGCAGCTGCTGGATTAGCTTGTGTAAATCTTCTTTCCTGGTCGAGTGAACAAATGATGTCGGCAGCACTGGTCAAAATAGCGCTTTCCTTGCGTCTCAAGGCCGCCAGTCCATCGGCCATCTGACGAAAGGTGTGATCAAGATGGGCCAGTTCGTCATCCCCTCTGAGAGGCGGCGATAGCGGTTGTTGCGATGCTAGTTTGTAAGTATTGTCGAGAACGACTTTCAGCCTTTGGGCGGTGCTTCGATTGAAAGCAATCGCCAGTACAACGGCAAGCAATATGTTGAAGGCGACAGCGACATATATAAGTATTTCAATTTGATTGCGGAAATCAGCTTGTTTGTTTTTACGCTCTTGAGTCTCTGCTTCCTGTTCTTCAACCAGATGGTCGATGGCTTGAAAGATTTCGGCCATCAGCCTGTTTACTTTCACCATCTCCATGCCGGCGGCGAGTTTATTGCCAATGTCCACCATAGTCTTGGCATGATCGAAAAACTGGTCGCCGTCATTCATGAGGCTGTAAATCTTGTCCCAGGATTCCTTTTCGTGCGGATTTTCTGAAACCAGCCTGGTGATGATTTCCTTTTCTTGGTAAAAGCGCCTCTTGGCAATGTCGGCGCGGCGACGGAAGGTCTCGCGGCTGGTGAAATGGGAGACGATTAAGGCAGAGCTTCTTTCCATGACCAGGCGCAAAAGCACATTCAAGTGCCCGGCTACGTCGCGAGCGTGCGCCTCCCGGGCCCGTTCGCGGTCGACCTGATTAACCAGATAGGCAAATGTGCCGACGAAAACAAGTTCAAATACCAACGGCACAGCCACTAGTATCAGAGCCTTTTTTCCTAAAGAGAGAGTCATCAGTGCTCGGAGATCTGTTTCTTGCGAAAGCTCAATCTAGCATTTCAACTGATGAAAGTCGGGGTTGCCCCTAATTTGCCAATATTGCGCCCCTATTGCGCCAATGACAACTCTTAATGTGGCAAGCACTGAAGGGCTCGCGTTTTTGAGGATAACCAATGAACTTGAAGGTCTCGTTTCTAATATCGGCAGCCTTGGTTATTGCTTCTTTGCTGACAGCCGCAGATGCTAAGGCGCAGGGAGCCGGCACCTACGGGCGCACTTCGCAGCGCACTCAAACTCAAACCAATGCGGTACGCCAGGTCAGACCACGTTATGTGGCGCAGTCGGTTGCCCTCACTCAACTTTCGGTTATTCCAAACAGCAGTACCAGCAACGGCTGGAGAAATGGACTGCCGCCTACTCGTCTGGACAGCTTCGTCAAAGAGGCAAAACAGCATGCCGCTCATATTTATGGCGATGAAGGTACTTATGGTCTGCCGCCCTATATGGGTTTCAGCAAAGTTCACCGGATTAATACCGGCATCATGGACGACCGCGACCAAGGTTTGACCACCGGACACGGAAGCTATCTTCCTGATGCAGTAGGCGGCGATGAATTCCATCAAAACGAATGGGACCTCTCCGGCGCGAATGGTCGCAAAGCCTCGGATGGTTTCCCGGACGGAATGCCAGTTTTGACTGGTTCCGGCGATGGACCTGGAGACGGAACCGACGACGGTGCTTCCGAAAATCTCCCACCCCCGCCAGGACCTGGTTATCAGCCGGCATACACATGTGAAGGTTTCGTCGGATATTACAGCCCTGAAGAAGTTGCGCTTGCCCAAACAGATTTCCCAGCCGCATTCAACGAATTTGTCCACAGTGATAGATATACAGGAAGCATCTTGAACGCCGACCTCATTCTTCGCCTGCAAATGGGTTTGCCCGGCTACTAGAAGTTCTGAAAGCTCACCTGTTAAGCGTAAAAATCAGGCAGGTAAAAGGATTCGAATATCAAATGTAGTCTGAGGAGCCTTCAGCGAAACGAGATATAGAACTCTTTAGACGGAAAAAGGGCACTACTAGCGGTGCCTTTTCTCTTTGAGAAAGACCCAGACAGAGAGTGAAAGTGAGTTGTATATAGATCAGACAGCTTGACGCCCAGACCCGGGCACAGCTACTCTGGAGTAGCTAAGTCACTGAAAAGGCGACTTGTTTCTAGGGGGTTATGAAATGAAGAAATTTTGTGCGGCATTCTTGTCCGGCCTAGCCATTTGTACGTTTGCGGTAACTCCAGCCTTTGCCGATGGAGACGGAGTGCTTTCCGTCGTTGTGGGCATGCCTTTAAAAGGTGCTTCAGTAGCCACTTCTATGGTGATTGGTATACCGGTAGCAATTCTGCGCAAGTCGACTGAAAATACCAAAGATGAAACCAACAAGCTGGCCGGAGACAATGGCAATTTTGTCATGAAAGGCCTGGCTGGTTTGGTGGGATTACCAATCGGAATTGTCTCTGGAACCATAGACGGTAGCCAGTCCGGCTTCAAAAATTCGCTTAAGTGCGACAAACCATTCACCAAGGAGCAGTTTAGCTTTGGCGACCTGGACTGATTGTTTCTAGATTCTGAGATTTAAAACCGCCCCGTCACTGCTGGGCGGTTTTAAATTACATGAGTCGAATCGGAATCACTAATTCAAGAAAAGCCAAGGCTAATTTCCCAGAATGGTGAAGCTGACTTCTTTCTTGTTTGGCTGTCCAGTGACTTTTTCTTCTTCATTGGAGACTAGCTTGAAGGATGAACTGGCGGCGTCTGATTTAGGCACGATTTTGACATCGCGCTCGCCACTTGTTCTTGCTGCCTGCTCTGAGCCGTTGAAAAAAACTTTCGATTCGGCGACCATTTTTTTGTACTGTGCAAGAGTCATCTCGCCGCTTCGGAAAGGCGATCCATCAGCCGTGTTGAGAGCGATGGATAGGGGTTTTTCAGTGACCGGGTAGGCGTAGACGAAAATCCTTTCCTGGGAGTGAGTGCTGCCTTTCGGCAAACTGACCTGATAGTCAAAGGGACTATCGGCCCCGCCGAAAGTTATGGTATCGCCTGCTCTCAGAAGAGTCTTTTGCTGATATTCATTGGGATATAGCTGAGTCAATTTTCCCCGCCCGTCAAAATCAAAAATCATCACGTTGCAGTCTTTCGAGGCCGAGACATTGATCTTCATTTTGTCGCCATGCTTATACTGCGGGGCTGAACCTTTTTTGTCGAGCCAGACATTGATTATTGACTGATCTGGCGAGGTGCCGTTTGAGACTGGCAGGGCTTGTGCACTGGCATTGTGCGACTTCATATCGGAGGTCTGTGATTTTATCTCGGCATTGGCCTGTGTTTGCGGTTTTCGTGCCGTTTTTTTGCCTTCAACATGCTTGAGTGATTTTGCCTGTTGATGCACAGATGTCTTTTTCCCTTCCATCTTTTTCACTTCAGTACTTTCACCCTGACCAGGGCGGTTCAAGAGAATGACATTGCGCTCTTTCGAGTTCTTAAAATCCTCGGCGGTCGGTTCATCTTTTGCGTTTTCAGCAAGAGCAAATGAACTGCCTGCCGTCAATGTAATAGCTAGGCTTAAAGCTTGTGCTAAAGCCAAGGTGGAAATTGCTGATCTCATGCCCCGTCCTCAGTTTTAATTGGCTAGAATCATCCCAAAAATAGTCCCGATACAGATATCAATATTGACCCAAATTGACCCAAATTGACCCAGATTGATCTAGATTGATCTAGATTGCTGCAGATTGATCCAAATATGATCACAACATTGATTATCTAAAAACGTGATTCTAAAACAGTAAAACTGCCTCGAATCCGCAGCGCATCTACTTTTCTAAGAACCTAATTAGCATAAAGACATAGATTGGATCTTATTGAATTTGGTTTTGTTGGCCGCTGCCGGCACTGCTCTTAGGTTCAGGAACAGGCGCCGGCTTTGTTGCTACGGGACCGTCCATAGCCACATGGAGGATTTTTTGAGGATCCTCTTTGCTTATCCTATCAATTCTATCCATCAGTTCGTCTGTACTGATATTAAGAAGACCAATATTGTCATTACCCTGCTTGCGGTCCGAGTCCTCTAACAGTACATCTTTAGAATTTAGGAGGAGAACCCAGAGAAATTTAGAAGGTTCTTTGCCGACACCGATGGGACTGTCGCCAATGGTCTTTATGGTGACAGTCTCACCAGGTTTAGAGACGATTTGATCGCCGGCCATTGGATAGAGCAATGTCACTTTGTTTCCATCGATTTCAAAAAGGTGAACAAAACAATCCGAGTGTGTTCTGAATTGAATGATTAAGGGCTCACGATCAAAGTATTCAGTACGCGGCTTGTTGAAGCTGACGGTCAAAGGCATGAGCTGCGGTTGTTTGATGGTCCAAGAGTCGACCAGTGGTTTAGCCAAAAGGCTGCTGGCGACCAAAAAGACAATCACTGCCGAAAGGCATAAGGCAAGCGCCGGCGAGGCCGATTTTGCCGACTTGGGTTTGACCAACTTGAGATTTTCTTCCACGCCTAATTCTTTAAGCGCATCGATCCATAAAGCCAAGCGGATTGAGGTTGTGGGCAAATTAAGACCGGGAAGACTGGCTGTGTCGCCACAGTGCATGGCCACAACCGAAGTGTCATCAAAGATTGGTGATCCCGAATCGCCCGCCGCTAAAGCCAGGTCGTGCAAAATATGGTAGTTGTCACTGCGCCTCAATTCTCCCAGCATGCGCCCCAACTGGGCCAAGGGCGACGGCGTCGATGTGTATTGACCGAGGTGGACGGGATATCGAACTGCAGAAAGAGGTTGGAAATTTTTCAATTCTTTGCCGTATGTAATAGGCAATGGACTGACTTCCCTTTCCGGACCCGAAAGATCAAGCAAAAGAATGGCGGCATCGAAAGTAACCAATTGATCCGGTTGCCTGCCGAATGAAGGATGAAGCCTCACTTCGCGAACCGCATAACGATTACCGGAAGCCGGAAATTTGATCTGAAGAGATTTAGTCGAGGCAAGAAATGGCTCGACAACATGCCCGCATGTGACTAGTAGATTGGGCGCTGCCTTCCATGCCTGGCCGATGATTGTCTCTTTATCGCCGTCCAGCCTGATTACATTGGCCAGTGCGGCGCTGAAGACATCAGGATTTTCGGGTACCCCGCTTGTCTTATGCTGATTTTCCATCAGAGGTACTTAGAACCCAATTCCTTTCCAGTTCCAGCCAAAAGTGGCCTGCTAAACCTACCTGCCAGCTTGATGGGATTATAAGTGATTAGCAGTTGATCGGGCACTTGCTTGTCATATTTGATTGCCAATTCTTACCTGGAAGAGGTCCGTGTGCACTACGTTTTGCCTTAAGACGATATGATCTTACGAATTGCTTTCTGGCGGGCTTATCTTGATAAGTCCCGGTGTTCGAGGTTCAAGTGCTGACAAGTCAGGGACAAATTGAAGAACTGCTGGACATTGCGCCCGATTGGAGGCAGATCTTCGAATCGCTTTGTCGAGATCAGTCTGTCCAGAGTCAAACCGGAAAAGAATCCGGAAAACCTAAGTCCATCGGGCTCTTTGAGCTGCTGGAAAGACTCGGGGCTAAGGCTCTTTACAAGAAAGCGCAGCTGCTTAGGGATGACAGCGATCGCTTCTTGACCCTGGTGCGCAATTACTACCTGCAGCCCCTGGCTGCCAAAATGGTCGGCAATAACCAGAATCTGAAGCGTTTTTTCGTCCAGCGTCGGGTTGCCCAGGACGAACAAAAAAGACACGCACTTTCCATCGCCACGGAATTGGCTGAAAAGCTGGATGCGGCAGTGCGCAAGCATTTGCAGCAGGGTGCCGAGGACGGCTTTAAGGTGCTCCTGCCTGCCTATGTGCAACGCTCAGTGCACAATCAAGCCATCGACTATATAAGGGAAGAGTGGGACTGGGAAAAGAGCACTCTGCAAGATCTCAACCTTGATACCGACCAGGAAGACCCGCGCCAAAATACGGCCGACGACAGCGCCTATATACCTGAGAATATGGCGATATCGAGCGAACAGGTTGGGCAGCTCAATCAATTGCGCGACATGCTGGAAAAAATGCTCTCTCAGGCAAAAAACCCCAAAGAGCCTTTGGAAGTGGTTGATTGCATGTTTGGTCTCGGTTTGACAAAGCACTCCGAACCCGGAAAAGAGCTGACGATGCGAGAATGTTGCGATGTTCTTCAGCTGGCTGGTGAGACTCAGGCGAGAAAAATCGCACGCTGTCAGGTTTTACTTGATAAGGGACTGTCGATGGTCCGGGAGGGCATCAGGCAAAACCTGCCCGGTATTGCGGACTCATGGCAAAAGGAGACCAACGTAAATCGGGCATCCAGGCGTGAGCTCAATCAACAGCTGGGTATGACTGAAAGCGAAGTGGAAAGGCTGATTGTCGCCCGCCAGTACAGAAAGCTTGTCGATCTGGTTCAAAAGGCGGTACTCAAAGAGCAGCGCTTGAAGGAGCTGGAAGCGAAAGGAGCCGTGGCAGCATTTGTGCCGGTCGATATCAATTCGGCCACCAATCGAGATCTCATGGATATCCTCGGCATGAGTAAAGAGGCCGCCCTTAAAGTTTGCGAAAAGCGCCCCTTTCCCCATCTTTCCAATTTGGTTGAATTGAAGCTAGTCAATGATTCAGCCTTGAAAGAATTGCTCAACCGAGGCGCTGTGCTCAAACTGGTCGATACAGGTAAGCGCAAAGACATCAATGCCGCCCCCTTGGAAGAATTAGTCAAAACAGGAATCGAATCGGGATTGGCCAAGCGCATTGAAAGAGGTCGACCTTTCGGCACCTGGGCGGAGCTCGAGGACTATTTGCAAATTGACCTTAATAAGGAGCCGGTGCTTAGACAAAATTTCTGTTTGGGACTTTTCTCCGACTAATTTTCCCGACTGGCCAGTTGACCTCAGAGGAAGGGACGACAGGCCTCCAACTGGGACCGAAAATAGAGGGACGTGAGATGGCTAGCAAAGTTGATATCTGCCCGGAAGTAGCCCGCATGGCTCAAATAAAGACGCGCTCCATCGGTGCTTCTTGGACCAATGAATTGGCCAGGCTGGTTGTGGAGGAATCAATTCTGGCTATTGATCCTGAAGTAGACCTGGTTGTCGAAGCCGCCAATACTTTGAGTGAAATCGATGCCCTTGTTTCTACCTGTGGTGTAAACGGGGTGGGAGTAAACGGGCGCGAGATAGATGTGCGCCCATTAAGCGAAGATGGTTTTATTTCAGTGCCGCGCATTTTAATCGGCACGCCTTATTTATCGGCAGGGACGTTTGTCGTTCAATTGACCGGTCATACCGGTTGTGTGGTTGCTCATGTGGGTCCTGGTAGCTTTCTTGCTCAAGAGGACAAAGCCGGAAATGACGATTATGTTTATGTCCGCGTTAACATCGATCCGGCATTCGACCTGGAAAAGACGCTGACTGGTCTGGTTAATTGCCCGGTCGTGGATTTTGGACAAAATCTTAAATCGCTTCCGGACGAAGCGGAGCTGGCTCGCTTTCTGACAAACAGACCGCAAATGATTATTGCTCGCCAGAAACAAATTATCACGGCCATTGCCAGCAAAGACTCTGTGCGTGAAGCTTTGCACCTGGTGGCAGAAAAAACACCCTGGGTTAAGCTTTCTCAAATCCTTCATGCCAGTGGCGTTTGGGAAGTGAGAACACTGAGATTTACTGAAAAATTGGCTGAGAAGTTTCCCGCTCTAAGCCGCGATCGCCTCCGAGAAGAAGTGAGAAAAACCGGAGAAGAACATGGCGGACAGCCTGAAACGCCGGAATTCAGACGCGAACTGATTAAACGATTGACCCGGCTGGAAGTGGAAGAGCGCCTTAAAGCCACTGCTCCCGCCAAAGTAAAGCAAATTATCGAGGCAGTCTTGAGCGGTGAGAGCGCTAAAGATGCGGTCAATAAAGTGGTTTCCAACAAAGTGGCAGTGGCAATCGCCTGCTCCATCAAAGATAAACGTGATGCACTTTCCGGTTTCTGCAAAGCTTCTGCCGAAGAAATCGGCCAGGCCTTTGGCCAGCTTGCCCTGCAGCCGGCATATGCAACGCATAGCTTTGACCCTGAAGATGGTATGGATGCCATTAATGAAGCTCTGGCTTTGCTTGAAGCCGGACAGATTGCCGAGAATGCCGATGCTATGGATATGGACCTGGCAGTAAGCTAAGAGCTTGGTACAATCGCTACATGTCTCGTAGCGCCAATACCACAACCAATTGTCCAGCCTGTAAAAAGCCCAACGACCAAGAGATGCATTTCTGCATTTTTTGCGGCACAGTGCTCAATCAGCAAAAGGCCAGAAGGGCTGATAGAACCTGCATCAGTTGCGGCAGATTCGACGAACTCAATGTCAGTTTCTGCATTCATTGCGGGGCCAATACTTCTCAGGCTCTATCCAGCGATTCCATCGAGATGAGCAGTTTCAGAGAAGCCAAGCATACGCCGGTGATGGCCACTCGCCCGTCTCAGTCTCAGAGCGTGACCAGAAATCGCGTTAAGGCTGTCAAAGCACAAGTGGCGCAGCAGCAGTTGCGCTCTGGGCGCCAACCCGCCAAGAAACCTGGAAACAATATGATTTGGGCGGCCTCAGGTGCTTTGATTGGCCTCGTCATGGCGGCAATTGCATATCAATCGGGCGCCCTTGTGCAGGTGGCGAAATTCTGCCTGCCGGCGTCCGGTCTGGCCATTTATACAGAAGCGCCGGGCATGACTGTGCTAATAGAGAACCAGAAAGGCAAGGATTTTACACTGGGCGAGACCGGTCCGACTGGCACCCTGGCCATAAACGACCTGGTACCGGCAGACGGATATCGTTTGCGTATGGAAGGACAGGGATTCGAGACGGTATATTTCCCACCCTTTACGATAGATGCAAATAATGTGTCGGTTTTGGGATATCCCAAAAAGGTCTCGTTGCCGCCCCGTCATATTTGACCAGTGATTGCGGCAGCCAACTGGCAATTGTCCGTAATTTAGGGAAAATACATACAGAGGGGGATTTTGTCTAGATGAAAGGGTCGGGTCAGACCGAAAAAGAGCGGGTGTGCGTCAGTTGCAAGCGTGCATTGCCTCAAGGCGCGAAGTTTTGCGGCTTCGACGGCACGCGTGTTGACGATCATTTAGAAGCAAAAGCCAATGGCAAAGGCGAAAAGCAGTGCTCCAAATGCGGCAGGCTTTTCCCTTCATACGCTCAGTTTTGCCCTAACGACGCGGCCAAACTTGTGGAAGCCAAAGGTGAGCAGAAGGCCTCCCAGCCGGAGCCGGCCAAGCCGTCACCATTTGCGGCGCCGCCGGGCTTTGCCGCGCCGGCACAGCCGGCTTCTTCTCAATCTCAAGCTGCGCCTAATGCAGACAAACCTGAGTCTAGAGATTTGACTGAAACCGCGCCCCCAATTGATGAAGAATTAGCCCGCTCCGGGGATTTCGCCAAAAATCAAGGTGAGCCGCGCAAGCCCACGCAATTGGCTGAGAGCTTCGATGAAGACAATCAGGGGCTTTTCCATAATTTGATCGGCAAAAAAATTGAAGGCAAATATGAGGTCCAGTCGATCTTAGGCGAAGGCGGCATGGCCATTGTCTATAAGGCCTATCACACCAAAATGGAAAGGCTTGTTGTGATCAAGGTTATGCAGGGTTGGCTTCTCTCCAATAAAAATGCCGTCGAGCGTTTCGAGCGCGAAAGCAAAATGACGGCAAAACTGGCGCATCCCAATATAGTTACGGTGTTCGATTATGGGGTTCTCAATCAAAAGGAACCTTATCTGGTTATGGAATATATCAAAGGAGAGTCTCTCGGCGACAAGATCGCACGCCAGGGCGCCCTGCCTTTTGCTACCGCGGCCGGTATCATCATTCAAATCTGCCGCGGACTGCAAGAAGCTCACAGCGTGGGCATTATCCATCGCGATCTGAAGCCGGACAATATTCTTTTGCAAGACCGAAGCGACAGACCCGATTGGGTAAAAATTGTCGATTTCGGTATTTCACACCTGGTGCAGGGCAACAAGCGTCTCACCAAGACCGGAAAAATGGTGGGAACGCCTGAATACATTGCGCCCGAACAATTAAAGGATAAGCCCTTAGATATAAGGACCGACCTCTATGCCCTCGGGATTATTCTATATGAAACGCTGACGGGCAGAGTGCCATTCGAAGGTGAAAGTGCCGAGGGCATCTTGATGAAACATTTGCTCGAGCCGCCGCCGCCACTGTCCTTTCATAATGATGATTTTGCCGAAGGCACACCTTTCGATGCCATCATTGCAAAAGCATTGCGCAAAGAACCGGATGAACGTTACCAAACCGCAACAGAATTTCGCTTAGACGTCGAGGAGGCTCTCAACAAGGTATTGTTAAAACGCAACACAAAATAGACTTTCAAAGCGGTAATGGGATTTTGAGTCCGATGACAAGAGAGACGGG
>CAZHEZ010000189.1:0-16262 GCA_964531315.1 uncultured Candidatus Obscuribacterales bacterium
GAAAACCTTTGATACCGTATTCGGTATCAATACTGGTACTGCTTCGGCGGTATTACCAGCGCTTTCTTGTTCGATGGGCCTGGTCCGAGATATTCAATGAGTATGGTGCCGCCATTACAGGATGAGGGGCGCTGGACATTGCAAATCGGAGCATACGTAGGATTGCAGGTCGGGTAATGAGGTGGATTTGGGTTCCACTGAGTGGAAGGAGCAGGAGGAAAAGTACCTGGTGGTCCCTGGTTGGCACAACCGGGCGGATTTGATGAATTGGGATCACTGCCTGGATTAGTGCCCGGCGCACAGCAGGGTACACCAGCGTTGTCGGAACAGTTGGTGCAGCCGAAGGGAAAGACTCCGATACTGCCAATATTGTTGAAGAGCTGGTCATTTCTCATCTTGCGGACAACTTCGGTTTTATGAGGAGTTGTCCTCGTATCCTTGGTCGTTGTCCAGTCAGACTGCCCACCGTCCATTGTAAATTGCCAGATTGCGTTTACTCCGGTCACACAACTTATGTCCACCGTCTCTTGTGAGCTGCCTCCCTGCCCGAAGTTGTTGACGATGAACTCAGCCAAGCTTTGTCCATTTGGAAATTTGTCGGTGGCACAGTTGAATCGCACAGAATCAGCGCTGAAACTGCCGGAGACGCAGGCATTTCCTGAGATGCTCGAGATTGAGTCGCCAGGGGAGCCCTGAGGAGCAAGTGTGATGGATCCTATGAGCGGACCTCCCACATGTTGCATGTTGGGGCCAAAGACAGCTTGAACATCCTGGAGGCAGCCATTGACGACGCCGAGCGTGAAGAAGATCTGCACAGGCCGGTTCGTGCTGTTCTTCAATGTGACCAGAGTTGCCTGTGGTGGGCAAGAACCGGGCGCTGCCACTGCCGCCAAAGGACCAGACGGCGAACTGCTTACGACCTTGTAAAAGACCGTGTGCAATGCTTTTTTGACAGGATCACCGTTGAGAGTGATCTCGTCGACGAGTATTCGCCCGACGCCTCCCGGCGGCGGTGCAATCACTATCTTGTGAATTGAACTGTTGGCGGGAATGCCCAGCTCGGAAGTGTTAAATGAAACTTTCTTGAAACCGTCAGGCGAGGAATCCAAAGATTTTCCACTGCCAAATTTGGCAGTGGCGCGATTGATTACCATTTGCGGTCCGGTGTACTCGATTATTGCTTCTCCATTTCCTTTGTACGAAAAGCCGAGTGTGTCCAATCCACGCGGCGTGATGGAGCGATTTTGGCTTTCAATCAGTACGCCTGAATACTCTCCTTGAGAAAAATTCGACGTCCTGGTGCTCACGGAAAATGGATTGCGCTTGCCCGTGCTGACGACATTCGATGCAAACTTGGCCGTCTCCGGCTGATCGGCCGCAATAAAAGGCGAAGCAAGCATCTGCTCCTGCCCTGATGCGTTTGCCAGAGACCAGACTCCAATAACACTCAATGTAACCGCCGCACTAAGAACAGAAAACTTGGCAAGCTTCTTCATTGATACCCCCTGCATCCCGGCACCCAGATATCAATTATATGCAGTTTGCCGCCCACACGACCAGCACAATTACATATACGTTTTCCAGACAACAAAATCACGGTCGACAAAAAAGCCGTACCTCGCACCATATATGGTGGCGCTCCGTCCTTCTGAGCGAATACAACAGCTTGAAAGATAGCGCGATTCAGCCGGAAAGATTAAACCGAGCATTTCCAAGAACGGTTAATCAAAAGCCGGCAAAGCTTCCCAGGGAAAACCCTATATATTTCTTGACATCCTTCATTTATATTGGCGAACCGGTGAATGTACCGTTGCCCTCTTACCAAAGAACCAAAAACAAAAATAAATGAAACAGAATAGTCGGGATCGCGTCGCCAATAACGGGCGCCAGCCTTACGCTGCGGCAAATGTAGTCAGTCGTCCAACCATCGTCACCTGCCAAAAAGAAAACGCCGAAGCGGACAGCGAGGAGCCTTTAGGGCCTCAGCCCACTTACTGCACTGAGAAAAATCTATCCGAAAGCTCACCTGATGGAGCATCCAGCCTGAGCGATGCGCCCGAGCCCCGGCTGGCAAAAGCGGCAAACTCGCCGGCAGCCGGCACAGACTGGCCGGACCCTGCTGCCAATGCAGCGTCAAAGCCGTTTGCAGAGGGTTCAAACGCGCCCAGACGCTTTAAATCATATGACCTGCTCTGGGAGCATTCTAAGGATGCCCTGAGCACAACCTATGCTGCCAAAAATGGGGCGGTCGATCAGATTCTTTCATTGCGTCTTTTCAATGCCAGGGTCTCAGACAGCCTGCAGATCAAAGAAATCCAAAAAGCGGCGCAAAAAGCATCCGAGCTCACGCACATGCATCTTGTCACTGTTTACGAAAACGGCATTGATGAAACCGGTGCACCATATGTAGTGTCCGATTTAGTAGAAGGCAACAGCCTCTCTGAAGTGCTGCAACTGGCAAAACGTTTGGATATTGCCAGATTTTTGCACATCTTTAATCAGGTTGCAGAAGCACTGATCGAAGCACACAGTCATGAACTCTTCCACGGCAATCTTTCTCCCGAGAAAATCGTTCTTACACCCAATGAAATCGACAGCGACATGGTAAAACTTGTCGATTTCGGTATGCCACCCGACCCGGTGCGCAACGCCTTCTATTTGAGTCCCGAGCAGTGCCTCGACAAAAGCAGTAGCGACACCAGATCGGACATTTACTCGCTCGGCTGCATCATGTATGAGGCACTGGTCGGCACACCGCCTTTCGTCGGCAGTAATGCCAGCCAAGCTGCACTCAATTACCTGCACGAGCTGGCCAATCAGTTTCCCAAAGAGTCACCGGAGCACAACGCGCTAAAACTGCTCGACTGCATCATCATCAAATGTTTGCAAAAGAAACCGTCCAAGCGTTTTCGCAATGTTCGCGAACTCATGCAAGCACTGAGCCTGGTAAATGACTGCATCTGCAATGGCAGCACCAAGAAATTGCCGCCCAAAGCAGAGAAGCTCCTGATCTTCAGATTTCTCGATCTGTTTGGAAACAAGATTGCCGCTTGCATGACAGCGTATTTGATCGTCGGCTTTGCATCCATGAAAGTGATTGGCGAGGTGAATCTGCAAAAGCACCTCGATCAGGCATCACTTTCTCAACACTTCAATAACCAGCGCGCCATAGACAACTGGAAATCGGCAATCAAACAGGCAGAATGGTTGCGCAAACCGCCCAGTTTTATGGCCGCCTTGCACAGAGAATTAGGCGATTCATTGGCAGAACTGAGCAAGAATGAAGAAACCAAAAACAAAAATGAGTTAGCCAAAAAGGCTGTTACTGAATATGAGAAAGCCTATGGCTACTTCAGCAAGGGACATCTGGCCAGATACGACTCTCTCGCTTTGCTGCATGCCATGGCCAGAATGTGGTCATCTATCCAGACGGATGGCAAAGAGGAAGCTGAGCGCGCCAGGGTTGTTAGCGAAGTTCAAAAGCTGTGGCTGGAAAAGAAATACTATGAATGCGCAAATCTGGCCGCCAGTTTCTTGCGTACTGACAGTGACAAGCGTCTCAACTTTTACGCTGCCAATGCAAATACCGAAATTGCATTGACCTTGCCCGCCGCCAAAGCGCTACGTTATTTTGAGCGTGCCGCCTATTATTTCTCAAACTGCGAAGGAGAATTGAATTTCGAATGCGATAATCTCGCCATTTGCATTTCCAGATTAGGCATGTTGCCTGACTCTGCCGAGACACGCAATGCGCTCACCTGGGCCGCGCTTGAAGCGGGTGACCTGGAAGCCGCAGAAGCAGAATCTTCGCGCATCAATTCCTGCTACCCGCGCAATGTCGTCACACCAGACCGGTTTCTCATGAATGATCGCATCCATAATTATCTCGACTGGACGAAAAGCTTTAATGCCAATAGGTTGCACGATCCGATTAGAAAGGAAGCGCTCGTTCCTCTGGAGAGAATACTTTCCTTTGAGGAAGCTGAGTATGGAAAAGACTCGGACGTCGCTAAAGGGACCTTAATACAGTTAGCCTCGGCTTATCGAATGTGTGGCGAAGACGCAAAAGCGATTGACGCATACAAACGCTTCCTCGAAATAGGCCATCCGGAGTGGCCCGACCAGTTGATATACGTCGATCTGCTGATCAAAGTTGGCAAGAAAGCGGAAGCCAGAAGATACCTGGAAAAGGAAGTAGGCGACATCGACAAATATGACACGAGCAGCCCACTGACCATGCGCCTGCTGAAAGCATACGCCGACGATAAAATGAAACAGCAATGCCATGATTTGATATCGCATCTGTCCAGATATTCCGAGCCGCAACGGGCAATCATGATGGGCGGATACTCTTATCCGGTTTTAAATCTAGCCAATCATCCGTATTCCAGAAATGGTGTTATTTATCGAAAATAAACTTGCCACTTCATTCTAAAATCGGCGTGTTGGTTGGATTCTGAATTTCCGCATCGGCTGCAGAAAGAATGCGATAAAGAGCCGCTTCCAGCGTGCCGCGCCAGGCGCCGGTCGCCACGTATTCTTTAGCGATCAAAACGGCCAAATCAACAATCAACCGGCCGCAAACATTGGGATTGTCGAGCCAGCCATCAATAGTTACCGTCAATTCGCCATCAGTCGAATGCCACATGCGAATCAATTCGCGCGCTTTTTCATCGGACGAAATACTTTCAGGTATGGGCAACTCAATCATCCCGGACCGCATTCCTTATAGAAGACTTCCACAATATCTTTCCGGCTTTCTTCCTGCGACTTTCCGCCTTTTTGAGCGCAGATGAAGGAGAGATGATTCAACAAATCAGCAAGGGCGAAGCCAAAAAAAGCAGGATCATCGTTGACCTTGGTATTTACGGCTACTGCAAGGTTGCCTTCCTCAGCCCAGACGCGCAAAATTTCAACGCCTTTTTCTGTGTTCAACTTTTCAGGTACAGGTAATTTCGGCATGCAAAAGCACCTCGCCGGCTCGCCAAGAATGGACCATATTGTACCTGTCGCCGCTCTCATTCATCCAAAAACGATTTACTGGCCTATAATCAACACTTTCCAGGCCCATAGTCAGGAGTAGGGATCATGAAAAACATGGCTCTCGCCGCCGCTCTATCGTTCATAGTCTTGTCCTCATTGCCGGCAAAAGCCGAGCCTGATCCATTGCCGAATAGCGGCACATACTTCATCTCCAATATGTCCAGCGATGAAGCTTTACAACCAGCCGGAGCAACTGTCGGTCAAAACATTCTTTTGTATGAATTCAATAAAAGCGGCATGCAAAAGTGGACAATCAATCGCAAACTCGACCCCAAGACTCAAAAGCCCACCAACCGATACACAATCAAATTGGCTGGAGACAATGGCGATTTGAACTTCGAACCACATCCGGTAGCCGACTGCGCGGCCATATTGGGAGCTGAAAAATCAGTCTACGTCCTCGAACCTGCTGATTCCGGCACGCTTATCAAGAGTGTGGCAAAAAACGGCGATGCTCTTTATGTTTATCCGCAGCCACCGATGAATGCCGAAGCGCGCTTCGGACCCAATGACGGCTCGACGAAATTCCGCTGGAAGTTTACTCTGGCCGACTAGCAGTGCTGAGTTTCGAAGCGAATTCTCACCCTAACTATGCAAAAGGGGAGCCTGGTCAGGCTCCCCCTTTTTACTTGACATTTTCGATCAAAAATTAGCCTTTGCTCTGATTGAGTTTGGCACTGTCATGTTTTTCGACTTTGACGTCTTTGGTGGCGTTGACCGTTGAATCATCGAATGCTTCGACAATTGCATTGTCATTTGCAGTGACGACGGATTTGTCGTAGCAATTGATCTTCGCATTGTCGTGCGCGATTGCGGTTGCATCGCCATGCAGCATCACTGTAGCATTGCCGTAGGCTTCAACTTTTGCTTTTCCTGATGCGACAACGTTGCAGTTGTCGTAGGCTTTGACCACTACGTTTCCATTGGCTACAACAGCTACGTTGCCGTGTCCGGTTACGGTAGCGTTGTGAACAGCCTGTATGTACGAGCTGCCCACGGCATCAACATCTGAGCCATTGTTGGCGAAGACGCGAGCATTGTCGTACGCTTTCACTTTAACTTTGGCGTTAGCTGTCACCTGGCAGTTGCCGAAAGCATCGACCTGGCAAGTGTCATAAGCCTTGATGACGCAATTGTTGTAGGCAGTGACCTTGGCGCCATCATACGCATCCAACTGTCCGGTCTCTCTGCAGATGGCAATGTCACCATGCTGTTCGTTGTGACCGTAGTTATAGAGAATTGTTTTTTCTTCTGCTTGTCCAGCGGTTTGCGCTAGCAAAACGATCGCTGTTGCCAGAAGGAATTTTGCCTTCATTTGTGAGAGCCCCTCCGATGACTATAAAACCGGTTCTTCAGACCAGTTTCCAACGGGCAAAGCTTATCACCAGGGACCTCTTTATAACTCTGCACGACAAAGTTTTGCCACTTTCTTGACTGCATCTTGATACCTTCTTGATACAAAGTGGGGATGGGAACGAAATGTTTATTAAAGATAAGCCCGGCTTAATTCAGCAATGAAAAATGTGAGACTCTCACTCAGCTTATTTTTTCAGTCCTTCTGGAACACCATTGGGAAACTGATCCTTTATAAGGGCATCTATCTTCTCAATTCTGTTTTCAGGATTGGGGTGGGTGCTGAAAAACTCCGGCGTGCGCGAATGAGTTTGATCGCGCAAAATTTCCATAACCTGAATCATGCAATGCGGATCGTAGCCGGACTCTGAAACAAAACGCACTCCCAGTCTGTCCGCTTCCAGTTCGTCATTACGATTGAATTTCAAATCGACCAATTGTCCGACCAGCATTGCTAATTCCGCAGACGCTCTGCTTTTTGGATCGTTTGGATCATAAGTGGCAATCACGGTGGCACCGGTCAGTCCCTGCGTCAATCTTTCCTTGGCTAAATGCTGCGCGGAATGCCGCGCTGCCACGTGACCGATTTCATGCCCCAAAACACCGGCTAATTGTCCGCGTGTTTTCAAAAAACTGAGCAAGCCCTGGGTGATAAAAACTTGTCCACCCGGCAATGCAAATGCATTGATAGTGCGGGGGTCGGCAAGCAAATGAAAATCATATCGATAGTTTGTTTTGGATGCGTCGCTGTTGCGCACCACTTCGGCACCGACTTCTTTCACCAGCGCTTGTCGTCTTGCGTCGCCACTTTCTCCGCCATATTGCGCTTCCATCTCTGGCTTCGCTTGCAGTCCAAGAGCAATTTCTTGATCGCGCGAAATAGAGACATGTTGCTTTTGTTCTGTAATCGGATTGTAAGTGGTGCTGGCAAAATAACTAATAATTGAAATTGCCGCAATCACCAGGCCCAATATCACGCGTGGGGGGATGCTCGGGCCTCGCCCGGAAGAGGTAACTTGATCGGAATATCTATCCAAGGTAGGCAGTTCCAAAATTGCACCTCCAGTATGCCGCAAAAGCGACCCGGAAACAGTAACATTTGCTTGAAAACGTCGGCAGTATAAAGACGCCAAAATATTGAATAGTTCCCGCCAGTTTTTGGTTGTTGTTACTTTGTCTGAGATTTTTTCTGAATATCCATTAACGAGGGAACCTGAATGAGGCGATTCAGTCGAACCATTGCTTGAACGATTTGAGTGCCAAGCGTACCGCCGCAATGGAGGAAATTATTTTGCGATCTTTTAAAACACTGTCAATTACCCTGGGACTTCTCTCTTTCGCCACAATGCCAGTTTGCTTTGCTGACGAAGCGAGTTCCACGACTGTAGAAACCAACACTCCTATTGGCCAGGCTTCTACAAAAGTGGAAACGAAATCCGATGAACTTGGTACTACTACCAAGGTGAAAAAACAAGCCACTGACATTTATGGCAATACCAGAGTGCATTCTCGCACTCGCACCGCAGGCCTGGACGGCGTCACCGAATCCGAATCGAGAACGCATGTGGGAGCAGGCGGCACCGCTTCGTCGCATTCAGCGACTTCGACACAGATCAACTCAGCCGGTGGAGTGACTCAATCGAGCCGCAAGGTTCAACATGTCAGTACACCATTGGGTTCGTCGACAACCATCAAGAAAGAGACCGAAGTAAATACACCTTAGGTAATTGTTTCCAGCGATTTTCATAATCGCAGACAAGATTGAATCGCCTGATCCAGGCGATCAGGAGGCCGAGAGGCGCTGTTTGACACAGCGCTTCTCTTTATGTCCGACTTTATTTGTTCAACTTATCCTTGAAAAAATTGACGACACTAAGGACGGTGCCAGGACCGAAGCCAGGAAATCCGTGACCGCCATTCAACTCGACAAGTTTTACATTCTTCACACCGGCTGCCTTCATTTTGTCGACAAGAGAGTAAGACTGGTGGATCGATACAAGCCTGTCAGATTTTCCGTGCATGATGAGCATAGGCGGAACTTGCTGCAATTGTCCGACTCCGACATAAGTAATAGGACTGGCTCGATCACAAGCGGCAAGAAGCGCATCGCCTTCCAGTCCGAACAACTGCTGAATCATTTCCGCGCCGCTATTTGTGGTCTCACCTTTGCGCATAAATCCACCCAGATCCGTGGGTCCGAACCAATCACATACAGCGCTGACTGTCTCAGGAGCAGATTGAGAAACCGCTTTGTTAGCACCTTCAGGCTTCAATGCCAGCATCAAAACGAGATGCCCGCCGGCCGATGCACCCCACAGCCCCATTCGTTTGCAATCGATGTCGTACTCACTGGCATGATTGCGCAAAAAAGAAAGAGCACTGCGACAATCATCAAGTTGGGCCGGCCATTTCGCTTCCGGACTCAATCGATAATTAATGGAAGCAACTGCAAAACCGGCATCCAATAAGGCTCTAAACGGCCCGCCTTTCTTGTCTCCGGACCGCCATCCGCCGCCATGAATCCAGACGACTATCGGCCATCCTTTACTGAGGTTTTGTCGCTTGTCGGCAAAATTGGAATTCGACTTTTCAAAACTAGCAGTGTCGTCGCCGGCAATTGTATGAACCGACGGAATATAGAGATCGAGCTTTTGCGCCTGGCTGCCGTCTTTATCAACATAGGACAAATCCTTAAGCACGCGAACGTTATCGGCGACGGTGCCATCACCGAGCCAACCATTGCGCGTCCGGCGTTTTTTCACCAGATCTTTCAATTGCTGGTCTGCTTTGGCGTCATTCTTGATTTGATTTGCATCCGGTCTGACTACCTGGCTCGACTTAACCGCCTGCGTCTTATCGTCAGCAAATGCAATCACATTGCTCAGAAGCAATATGCAGGCAGCAAATAGCAATCCAAAATTTGTAGCCGTTCTCTTCACAACCAACCTCCACCAGTTATCTCAGGATATAGCGCCAGGCTCATTCAAGCAAACCGCGCCCACGCGCTGCCGGCACCTTACGAGGTATCATGTCTGAAAGAGTGCAGCGAGGCATCCATGCTATCCATCAGCCAAACAGTGGAAATTCCGGACGAAGAGTTCGAAATTAGCTTTGCACGCAGCGGCGGACCAGGCGGTCAAAACGTCAACAAGGTCAACAGCAAAGCGGTTTTGCGCTGGAATGTCACGGAAAGCCCCAGTTTGCCTTTTGGGGTGAAGAATAGATTTCTTGCTAAGTACGAAAATCGCATCACCACTGAAGGCTGCATCCTGGTCACCAGCCAGAAAACACGCGACCAGGGACAAAACGTCGAAGACTGCCTGGAAAAACTCAAAGAGATGATTTTGGAAGTCCTAAACCCGCCGGCCATACGCCGTGTCACAAAGCCGACCGTGGCAGCTAAAAAGCGGCGGGTGGAAACAAAACGGCTCACCTCTTCGAAAAAGCAGATGAGGCGCGACCCGAAAGGCGATTACTGTTGAAAATTGACCGGGCTCGGAGTCGCCCAATACCCTGGGGTTCAACATTTATGAAGAAAGTGAATCGGCGGAACGCCCACGGGTCGGGGATGCCGTCAGGTTTTATCTTTGGGGCATTTTCCAAGAGATGTATTGAGCTAGAATCTTGACCCACAGATCAGTTAAACAAGATCTGGCACCCAACTTCAGGTCAGGGGGAAGGCTTCCATGGAATTTCGTAAACTCGGCTCGAGTGATTTGCAAGTATCGACAATTGTCTTCGGCGCATGGGCGATCGCCGGATGGATGTGGGGCGGCGCCGAGGAGAAAGATGCTATCGAGGCCATCCACGAAAGCATCGAGGGCGGCGCCACATCGATTGATACAGCAGCAATTTACGGCTATGGAAGGAGCGAAGAAATCGTCGCCAAAGCCGTGAAGGGCAAAAGAGACAAAGTACAAATTCTCACTAAGTACGGCTTGCGCTGGGATTCCACAGAAGGAGAACACTTCTTCGATTGGTCAGACGAACAGTACGGAGACCGTACCATTTACCGAAACGCCCGCAAGAAGAGCATTATTCTAGAATGCGAAAATAGCCTCAAGCGGCTGCAAACTGATTATATTGACCTCTACCAGTGCCACTGGCGCGACCCGTCCACACCGCTTTCAGAAACCATGGAAGCGATGCAGCAGCTTTTAAAAGATGGCAAAATCCGGGCGGTGGGAGTAAGTAATTTCTCCGTCAGCGATTTGAAGGAAGCGACAGCAGTCTGCCCGGTAGCCTCCAATCAACCGCCATACAGCATGGTATTGCGCGACATAGAAAAGGATGTCCTGCCTTATTGCCGTGAGAACAATATCGGCTCCATCGTATACAGCCCGCTGCAGCGCGGACTTCTTACCGGTAAATTCAAACCGGACGCCAAATTCAAAGATGGCGATCATCGCGCTAATCAAGTTCACTTCCAACCGGAAAACATCAAGCGCGTCAATGCATTTCTCGCCACCATCAAACCAATCGCGGATAAACATAATGCCACGCTCGGTCAGCTTGTGATCGCCTGGACAATTGCACAGCCAGGTATAACCGCTGCCCTTGTCGGTGCACGTGATGCCGCTCAGACAAAAGAAAATCTCAAAGCGCAAAACGTCAAATTGACGAGGGAAGACATTGACGAGATCAACAACAAATTGCGCTCACTTGAACTTGCTGCTGCAGCGTCTTAGCTGAATCATGAGCAAGAAACCAATAGCACAACAAAAAACCGAACACAGCACTAAGCTGGAAAAGGAATTAGAGATGAAGTTAAATCAGTACATTACCTTGGGTCGTTCCGGTCTTAAGGTCAGCCCGCTCTGCCTCGGTGCCATGACCTTTGGGGAAGATTGGGGATGGGGAAGTTCGGAAGATACTGCCAGAGCAATTTTCGACGCCTACGCAGACAAAGGCGGCAATTTCATAGACACCGCCGATGGTTATACCAACGGCAGGAGTGAAGAATTTGTCGGCAAATTTGTCAACGCCAAAAAGCTGCGCGATCAAATGATTATTGCCACCAAATTCACATTCTGCGCTCAGCCGGGCAATCCGAATGCAGGCGGCAATGGCAGAAAGAATATTTATCGCGCTTTAGAAGGATCGCTAAAACGGCTAAACACCGATTACATAGACCTCTACTGGCTGCACGCCTGGGACATGGTAACGCCTGTCGAGGAGGTCCTTCTCACTTTGAACGATCTGGTCAAAGAAGGAAAGATTCGTTATTTCGGTTTGTCGGATGTGCCCGCCTGGTACCTGGCAAAAATGCAAACGATAGCCGAACTGAAAGCGATGCATAAATTGGTGGCTCTGCAAGTCGAATATTCACTTTTGGAAAGAACAATCGAAAACGAGCACATCTCGGCCTGCAAAGAACTTGGCGTCGGTATTTGCCCGTGGAGCCCTCTGGCAAGCGGCATGCTTACAGGCAAATACAAACGAGACAAACTCGAATCCGGCAACGGCAGAATGTCAAAAATGAAAGACACAGGCAATCCCAGTTTTGAAAAACTATTCACCGAACGCAATTGGAAAATCGTCGATAAGCTCATGGCATTGTCCAAAGAAATCGGAAGAACTCCCGCTCAAATTGCCTTGAATTGGGTGGCCAGCTCGCCTGGCATTACATCAACTATTATCGGTGCCACCAAATTGCCGCAATTGGAAGACAATCTCGGCGCGCTTAATTTTGTGATCAGCAAAGAGCACAGAGATGAGCTGGATGAGATAAGCGGGCTGGAGCCGGCGCACCCCTATGTTTTCTTCAGCGTGCCAATGCAAGCCATGATCAATGGCAACGCCAAAGTCAAAGCCTGGTCATAACCAAACGAGCCGGGATTGCTCCCGACTCGTCTGTGGTGAGAAGTTTGCGCAGTTTATAGTGCCTCTGCGGTCTTCTTCTCAGTTCCGTGAATTTGCGTCTCGTGGTTTTTCACTACGTCCTTGTATTTATAGAACCATGGCCACCAGTGGCGCAATCCATTCAAGTACATTGCTTTGGATGCTTTTTCTGCCGTCCACTTCTCCGTCGCCATGCCACCAACGGCTGCATAAAATTGCGTCCTGTCGCGAGCAACCTGATCGCAAATGTAAATCGGTGTCATATTTGGATCGTTGACGACCTTCAGAAAGGCTGAAATCTGCTCATCGCCGGGTGCTTCAAACAGCCCCGTGGGAATATGCACCCAGTTGAGGCCAAGTTCGTTTGCTTGCTTTTCCTTTTTTGCCAGGCGGTTGAGGCGACAAATGACGATTGTCTTTACGCCTTCTTTCTTCAATTCAACCATTTTGTGACGATTGGGCTGCGGTCCCCAGCGCACAAGCGAATTGACTTCTCCGGAGCGGCATCCGGACAGCGCGAGGCAGGCCAGGACAATCAATGCAAAATAGACAGGTAATCTTTGCGTAACTGGAATCCTTGACCCTGCAGCATTCCCAAGTGTCAAACTTCTCATCTGCGTCTCCGAAATACATCCTCAGTCGCTCTTCAGCTGATGCCTTTGAGACGGATGGGCAAGCAGCAGGTTCCCGCGGCATCGCAGCCCTTCTTGAAGTCGAGAATGGGCATACTGGTCATACTTGCCGTGTTCTACCTGGTCGGCGCGACCGACAAGAGTCCCTGGCAGGCTGCCAATTTGCCCACTCTTATCTCTTGGAGCCGGCTGTCTCTGCCGTTCTTCTAGCCAGTCGCCACAAGGCAAACTTAAAATGCTGCGTGCGGAAACGATGAAAACCGCAGCTCACCATCTCCTGATAGGCCTCCTGAAACGACCATCCACAGCGGACAACTCGATAAATGGCCATGAGCAATCCAGTCCGGTCGGCGCCATGGAAGCAATGCACAAATATGGGATGATTCCTGTCATCATCAATAATTTCAAGAAACTCGTCAATTTGAGATTGCTCGGGAAAACTCCAATAATTCAGCGGAATATTGAGGTAAGTCATGCCGAGCTCCTCCACTAGCGCTCGTTCCTTTGCAACAGGCGCCTTTCGCCAGCGAAATGACAGCACTGTCTTAAAACCCACCTGACTGAGCGCCTGCAAGCCTTCCCGAGTCGGACGCGCGCCGCGGTAAATGCCATCAGTGACCTGATGAAAGTTTTTGATTGGTATTTCTACACTGCGTACAGACATGGCACACATAAGATTCTTTCCTGTCTCACCTTACCAGACTTAATCAATTAATTTGTAATTCGCGACTCCAATTATTGATTTAGACCAACTGCCGCCGAAAGCGATTGGCGCTGATCATTAAAACCAATGTGGCAGAAAGAGCTAGCAGTCCAACCTGCTGCCAGAGCATCCCAAGGGTGGCACCCTTGAGTATCACGCCGCGAGCAATCAGAGTGTAGTAGCGCAGCGGATCAAAGATGGAGATTGCTTGCATAACTGGCGGCATCGTGTCGAGAGGCACGACAGTGCCGGACAGCAAAATCAAAGGAATATTGATGAAAAACGATGCCAATTGCGCCTGGCGCTGACTGCGGCAAATCGACCCAAGCAGCATGCCAAACCCGATGCCGACGAACGCATAGAGTGCAGAAGCAAAGAGAAACAGCAAGAGATTGCCGCGGAAAGGTAAATGGAAAATCAATTCAGCCGAGATCACTGCCAAAATTACATCACCCATCAAAAAGGTCAAAAGTGGAATAATTTTTGCCAGTAAAATTTCCCAGGACGCAGCCGGTGTCATGAGCAATTGCTCCATTGTGCCGCGCTCGCGCTCTTTGAGAACTGTGGCAGACGCCACCAGCGTGCCGGTCAAAGTCAGGCAGGCGCCCAGGATGCCAGGGATGAAGTACCAACTGCTTTTCTGATCGGGATTATAAAGTATGTCCACCTTCGGACTAATGATCTTGGATGCATCGCTCATCTTTTCCGTTCTGACTGCACTGGGCAGCTCAAATTGAGGCGCCTTCATACCCTCGGGGTGAAACTCATGAATTGTCCGCAGAACAAAAGCGCGAGCAATTCCGGCCGTATAGGCATCCGCCCCGTCGACAAGAATCTGAATGTCAGCCCCCTTCTTGTGATTCAGCTTTTGAGAGAAGTCCTTCGGAATCACCATCCCTACGTCCAACTCACCTTTCTCGAGTTTATAAAGCAACTTGTCCTCATCGGGCAAATAAACGTTCTTTGGAAAAACTCCGCTGGATGTAAGACTGCCAACCAGATCGCGGCTCTGTTGCGTCTGGGCATGATCGACCGTGGACAGGGACAAATGACGAACCTGCGGATCAAGCGCACCGCCTAAAATAAGCAGCTGAACTGTCGGCGGCACCAGAATCAAAAACAGCAAATATGGGTTGCGTACGATCTCTCTCGACTCTTTGAGAATGAGAGAGAAAAGGTGGCTGGCTTTAATTTTTTGAATATTATTCATGTCATTTTCTCTTTTTCGGTTTCCTCATCTGTGAAATCTATTTGCTGATTCTTCTTGCCACAACGCATCAGTCCTTCAACTGCATTCGCCGCAATCCGAGCCAACTCAAGCCGAGGAGCACGATGGCGAATCCTGCCAAAATAAAGGGGATAGGCCAGACCGCCGGCCATCCACAGCCACGCACAAAGGCATCGCGTGTAAGTTCAATGTAATAGCGAGCCGGAACAATCAGCGAAAAAAGGGAAAGTGGAAATGGGATATTGCTAATCGGATAAACGAAACCGGACAAAAGCAAACAGGGAAAGAAACCTAATGTAGAAGTGGCTTGTACTGCGGTTGTTTGTGAGTTCGCCCAGGTGCCGAGAAAAAGTCCGAATGACACGGAGACAAGAATGTAAATTGGAGTGGAAACCAGAAGCGGAGTTGGATCCCCGACCGGCTTGATGCCGAATAATGCAAAGCCGGCGATCATGATCAATGCGGCCATGATCAAACAGACGGAAAAATAAACCACGGCTTTACCGAGCAAGAACTGCAGGGGATGTGGATTTGCGGAATAGACGCGAATGATTGTCTCTTGCTCCTTTTCTCGCGAAGCGGCGACTGCAGCAAGCAAAGCTGGGAACATCCAGAGGATCACTCCGAATGCTCCAGGCACAATGAACAGCGTCTCCTCACGACCGGGATTGAAGAGGAGGCGCAAGTGCGGCGTCACCCATTGCACAGCTGCATCAGGCATTCGCTCTGCCTTCAGCAAGGCCAAATAATACAGATTGGCAGCATTAATACTATTGAAAATTATTTGCGTGTTGGAGATGTCGGTTCCGTCAATCATCACTTCCGGCGTCGCCGAATTGCCTCGATAGATCTGGCGAGTAAAATCCTTTGGGATCACCATTGCAACTTTGGCCTCACCGCTCTTGATGGCATCAGAAGGAGTTTCCTTAGCATCAGCGGTAGAAGGCTTGAAAATATTTGTTGCATAGAGGCGATCGACATACTCACGACTTATGTAAGTATTGCTCAGGTCGCGGACCACAATTGGAATATTTTTCGATTCCAATCTAATGCCGTATCCAAACAAGAAAAGGGAAAACAAAGGCAAAAGGAAAGCAAGTGCCAGGCTGAAACGATCGCGTCTCAGCTCGCACCATTCCTTATTGGCTTGCACCAACACTTTATTCACGAGCTTCTCCCTCTTTCACTTTTCTAATTCCTTTATGCTGCACAACATCGATAAAGGCATCTTCTAGTGAAAACGGAATCGGTCGAATCGACTCGATTGAGATATCTTGTGACTCTAGAATTGACTTCACATTTTCCAATTCTGCCTTCGAGTCGTCTAAGAGCACATGAAGATTACTTCCGAAAATGGACACCCTCCAGTGATCGATCGCTTCCGTCAGGGACTGAAAACCAGCTTGTGCGTCATCAGTTCTGATTTCGAACAACTCACCGGAAGGAAGGGCCTTAAGCTCTT
>CAZHEZ010000190.1:0-16087 GCA_964531315.1 uncultured Candidatus Obscuribacterales bacterium
TCAAAGTGTTTTCATAAACGCGAATCTTTTGTGGTCCCGATTCACTGACCAATCGATAATGCAGATCGCTTCCTTGCCTGTCCGGGCTTACGAAAGCGTGCTCGGAAAGACAGAATACCGACCCAAATCCCTTCTCGGCGCCCACTAAAACCGGCTCCAGAAATTTCAATTCCTGGCTGTCGAAAATCTGCAACCCGAGAAAAAATCTCTGCCCGGGTTTCATAGAAAGAGGCACGAGCGCAGAAAAAGGAACGTATCCTTCTTTTTCCTCAGCGGACAAAGCCCAGTTATTTCGCCCTATCGCCCTCATCGGTGACAATCCGCCGTACCAGAGCGGGTTGCCTTTCTCATCCAGGACAACAACTGAGTAGTGATATCGTTTAATAGCACTTTCAGGCAAGTCGAATTTCAGCCGACCGCGTGCTTCGGCCTTTCTTTGATCGTAAAAAACAGCAGCTTCCTTTAGCTTCAGTGTGGCGGCGTTGCGGAAGCCGATTTCCTGCAATAAATTCACTTTTGCCAAAGCTGGAGCCGCATCTCTTTGACCATAAACAGGTGCCAGGGAGACTACATATTTGATGCCTGAATAATCAAGCATGTTGGACAGAGGCACTTTGTCAAAAACTGTATTGAATGTAGTCCAGTTGGCGCCGCCGGCAACCATGAACTTTATATAGCGAGCCGGCTCCATAACGTTGTGAGTGCCGACCGAAGCGATTTGATAAACAACATTGGTATTCGGTGACAGCACGTCAAATCCCAGAGTCAACACGCGTTGTCCTTTTTGCTCAAGAAAAGGCAACGGCTCGATAGAATCGTAGTTAAAATGCGGTTGATTCGGTAATGACTGCTTACTGGCCAGGCACTGACTGCCAAAGGACATAGCGACGACAGAAAATGTGAGGGCAAAGACAGGAAACTTGCTTTTGTTTTTCAAAAAAAGCAAAACCACTACGGACAAAGAGAGAGCCATTGTGACAAGCCAGTTTCTCGAGTTAAAGGCCATGTCGGCAACGCCGTTATCGAAGTTGCCCGACTGAAAAGGAAATGCGCACAAATTCAAAACTGCAGGCAGAAAACAGGTGACCAGAATCCCCGAAATAAAGACAATAAAGGCCCTATTGATGCCCACCTTGAGATGGTCTACAAAATAACCGGCGCCCACAGCACCAAGAATTGAAAGCTGAATAAGAAAAGCCGGTGCACAATAAATCCCTGGAACCAGTCCGGCCGGTGTCATGTTGAAGAGAGGTCCGAAGAAAAGCGGGCGGCAGATGCAGATAAAACAGACAAAAGTGCCGATTAAAAAAGAGAGGATATAGGCGCGCTTTTCGCCCTGCACAAAAAACGAAAGCAACACAAATGCCAGAGATAGAAAACCCAAATAGGGCGAGGCGCCCGAATAAAGGGGCTGCAGTAAATTCAACAGCAAACCCTGAGTAGGTGTCAGTGCCGTCGGCGTATGTCCGAATTTGTAGCAATCCGCTGAGCGCAAATATTCCAGAAAAGGAAGAATGACAGGCGCCGCAAAACAAAGAGCCAACCCGGCGATTCCTGCTGTCCATCTCAATCCGGACCAGATCCGATTATTGAAGGAGAAAATCAAAAGCATTGCCAGAGTGGCAAAAGTGACGCCGACAAAAGACGACTCCGGGTGGCCGGAAGCAATAAATACAGCACAGCCGGCTGAGCAAAGCATGGCGCGCGGCCGAGTCGGTCTGGTCGCCTGCCTGATGAAGAGCCAGAAAAGCCACGGTAAAAGAGCCGACGTAGTGCCGGAAAGCAATTCGATAAAGTAAAGAAAGTAAGGGCAAAATCCATAACTAAGGGCGGCCAGAATGGAAAACATTTTGCCCAAACGCAAATGTCTGGCCAGCACATAGGTTCCCGAAACAGCGACAAAGACCTCGAAGACTATCAGCAGATTGAACTGATACATGGTCGGATTGAGGGCAAAGAAAATCCGAAAAGGAGAGAAAACTGCCGCCTGGATGTCACCCAGAAGTGGCAGTCCCCATCCGCAATAGGGATTCCACAAAGGCATTTGATAACTGCGCCAGTAATGGGCAATGAGCCGATAATAGGGGGCCAAAAGAAGATAAACAGACTCATCAAAACCGCATTGTCCGAGCGTATAGTACTTGCGAAAAAGCACATCGCGCTTACCGAGAAGATAGACTTTGGAAATTGGCTCAGCCAGAAATACTGCTTTCCAAAAAAAGACGCAGACCAGCAAACCTAAGAAAGCAAGGACGCCGAGGTCAGGTTTATGGTCTCTCAGTTTGACAATCATGTTCGCTTTTACTTTTATTTTTGTCTGTACAGCATTATTTCGCTGCCGTCCGGCACTTTGCGCTTGGCTATCAAATCAAATTTGCCGGACTCTTTGACAAATTTCAAAATGCTGTCGTTGGCTTTCTCGGATTCTTTGTTCAAGAGAAAACGATCTCCCTTGTGTGAGCTGACATCGCCTGTCTTGAGCAAATACCACTGGTAATAAAGAGCCGACTCCTGGCTGAAATTGACCGTATCACCCAGCACAGTCCAGGTGCGCGAACTGGTCGGTTTGACGACACTTCCCATCGCTTTGCCCTGCAAGGTGAAAGTGTGCGGATTGTATTCGACATGGTTAGCCATCACATTCAACCAGACCGGACAATTAGGATCGCGCTTGCCGATTACCTCGAGCGCCCATTTCTGCCCCCAATCTTGATAAGGGTGCGGGCAGGCTTTTCCCGTCTCGTCCAAACACATATCGCTAGCTTTTACACCGGTCATCTCAGCAAAAACCGCCAGGAACTGCGGCTGAGAAAATGGGTACGGGTAATAGTTCATGGAGATGAATTGCAGAATCGCGATTGCCGAAACAATGACAGCCAGGCATTTGGGAAGAATCGGTACGGGCTTGAAATTAAGATCCCAGGACCTGGCAAAAAGCACACCGGTATAAACAGCCGGTGCCACCAGGGCGCCGGCGATATAACGATGATGCGGGTATTGCCAGGGCAAAAGGCTGATCATCAGGACACCGCCTACCGAACTCAAAAGGACGGGCAATAATCTCAGATGGACTTTCCAACCGCTGGTCAAAAGGCCAAGCCCATAAACTCCCAGCAAAACAGGTGTCATCAATTCCGGCAAGCCGAAAAAGTAATAACGAATTCCCCGCTGGAGCGCCTGTGGCACAGTAATGGCGCCTCTAGTGGAAGCAATCACCTTTTTGTTAGTTTCGGCAAACTCAGAAATAAAACCATAGCTTGCCACCACCCACGGCACCATAACCAGAACCGCAATCAATGCCATCACCACCAATTGCCAGGCTTGGACTTTCCATCCTTCCTGCCGTTTTCTCAAGCATTCCAGCCAATAAAAAAGGCCCGGACCGGCTAAAAAGGCACCGGCGATTTGCTTGGTGGCCAAAACCAGGGCCAGCGCCAAGCCACAATAAATCGTTCTTTTCCAGGTCGGTCTTTCATGCCATAAGACCAGACAGAACAGCCCCCATGCAATCATGGCCGCCACTTGAAAGTCGAGCAGAAATGTATGGCTGAGAAAGATTATCTCAGAATAGAAGTTCACCGCGATCGCCGCCACAGCGGCGGCCAGCTGACGCCTGCTCAGGATCAATGTAGTGCCGAATACCGAGAGCGTAAGGACAAAATCGTAAATGGAAAGCGACAGCCAATCGACAAAGTGGTGCGGTCCAAAAAGAATCTTTAGCACGCCGTTAAATGCATATACAGCCGGTGGATAGAAATTGTTGACGGTGAGCAGCTTTCCCCACCAGGCACCCCTGGTCAGATGTGGATGGCTAAACAGATCGCTGTAAGAAAAGGCGCAAAGTATGTGACCAGCCTCATCCATAGAAGGCTGGCGGTTGTCGAGCGAATGCCAGAAGCAAAGCAACGCGGAAAAGATCAGCGCAATTGTAATTCCACAAGCAATGGCAGGTTTTGTGAACAAGACTCCAGTGCTTGCCTGGCTGCTTTTCAAAGGCAAAGCCTGGGCTGAATTGTCGGCGCTGGACTCTGGGATGGCTTGCACACTAGTTCTTGAGAGAGGCATTCGGGCACCATTGTAGCTAAATGCCGGCGCCGCTTTCGGACAACAGTCTAAGGATCGCCCACAAAATGAGCCGCGGATATAGAAAAAGATTAACCTCTCAAGAGCTTTGACAGGCCAGTTAAAAGTTTTCGATATACGTCTAAGACGGCCAGTTGATACAATCAGACGCGTTTTTACAAAGCCTGGTTAGGTCCCCAGCCCGGGCACAACTAATGTCAAAACCAAGGTAATCAGTCGGTGCTGGCAGACCATTTGCAGAAGATAATTCCATTCGACACAATTGAGTCGAGTCAGTATGAAGGCATCCAGAGCACGCTTTTGATTTCCACCCCGAGCGCAAAGGTTAAGGGTGGATTGATGCTCCTGCGCGATGGAAAGCTCTACAACTTCGGCATTACCGGATGCATGGGTCTATGGGTAAAAGACAATCAGCTCTGGGCTGCGACATCTTGCGCCGACCATATGAGACTGCTCATCTTCGAGGAAGGCAAAGCGACAAGAACGATCGTCAGCTGCCAGCTGGGAGACGTGCACGACGTTCGCCTGATCGGTGATGACCTGTACGTAGTATCCACTGCAACCAATGAAATTGTCACCATCAATGACCGCGGTCGTATCCTCAAACGCTGGCAATTGCCTGGTTGCGGCGATTCCTGGCATCTCAACTGCCTGGATGTTTGGGACGGCAAATTGGTAGTGGGCGCCTTCGGTAAATTTCCAACCTATCGCGGCTACAAAGGAAAACTGCAAGGCCAAGGCATCATTTTTGATCTTCATTCGCAGACTGTTCTTGCTGAAGGTTTTTCTGCACCGCACACACCCAGGCGCGACAAAGAGGGCGGTATGTTCGTCTGCAATTCAAAAAAAGAACTGCTCAGTTACAGAAAAAACGGCACGGAGAAAGAGGTCTCCTTTCCCGGAGCTTTCACCAGAGGATTGGACTTTTCAGAAGACGAAATCTATGTAGGATTGAGCAGTCTCAGGCATCGGAGCGATTTAATCACAAGCAAGGAAACCATAAGCAGTGCCCAGATAGCAATATTGGACAAAAGTTCCTTGCAAGTCAAAAGGAAAATCACTCTGCCGGAATCAGAAATTTACGAGGTGCTTGTTCTCAGCGATAAAAAGCGATAACTCAATTACGTATGAACGATTCTCTAAAAATTTGCATGATTACTCCTCACTTTCCACCGGAATTCGGCTGGTATGGGACTGGGCGAGACTCATTGGAATTGGCGCATGTGCTTGCCGATAGAGGGCACCAAGTGACAACCATTGCTTGCGCAGAACAAATGCAGGCCGGAGAAACATTCCAGGACGGCTGCAAAGTAATTCGAGTCGAATGGCAGAAAAGAGCGCGAGAAGGCAGTATGACAGCACATTATCTGCCCAGAGCCCGTTTATTGATGAACATGAATCTGTCACTCTGGCAAGCCTATTTGAATCTGAGCAAAGAAATTCAGTTCGACATTGTCGACATCTCAGGCTCCTTTGCAGAAAGCCTTATTCCTGCGCTTTTGGCAGATACGCCTGTTTTTTCACGCATCTATGAAAGCCAACCTTATTTTTTGCATAAGGAACTCTCGACAATCGGCGATACGGGTTTCAGTTTCGAGAGACAACTGAAAGACATCCTCTTGGCAATTTCTACAAACTTTGGCTCAGCTTCAATAGAAGAAATCAAAGATTCTAAATTGCACTACTGCCTGGATACCGACCGTTTTTCACCAGAGGGCCCCCCGGCTATCGACAGCAAAGGCAAACCAACCGTTTTGGCCCATACATCGATAGGCAATGCAGCCTGCCAGAGCCTTCTGGTAGAAGTCTTCACAAAGGTGAAGGAAGAAATTCCCGATCTGTTTTTGATCGTAGTCGCGCATGACATTTACACCGAATCCAGCGAAGCGGAGATGAAAAAGGATTTGTCCTCGTGCGGAATTGAGTGCGACATGGTGATCAATCGCAATATGTCCCGACTGCTGATGCCGGGCTTGTGGCGAAGCAGCAACTGTGGCCTAGTTTTGGACTGGCAAGATTTCGCACCGCAAGCGGTTTTAGAACCGCTCGCCTGTGCTCGCCCGGTCATGGCAAACACAAAAGGCATCAATACCGGTTTTCTAAAAGACCCCAGTATTCTCACAGAGCCCCGCGAATTTACAGGTGCAGCCATTGCCGAAAAGTTGATCGAGCTTTTGAAAAACGACAGCCTGGCCAGATCGATGGGTGAAAAAGCTCGTCAATACGTGCTCGAACATCACTGCAGCCAGAAGATGGCCGATCAGTTGATTCAGTCTTATCAATCGACCATCGAAGGCTTTAGCCAAAAACAGCGCCTTCAAAAAATCGAACGACTGGAGAAATTACTGGCCTACTGCCAGTTTCTGTCAGATTCCTTGGACCGGATGATCTACGATTTTCTATTCCTTCATTCAGTGCGTTTTCGCCTCTCCCACTGGTTGCGCAAACTCAAAGGCCAGGCGCCCCTTGAGCCCACAGAAAAGGTCTCTAAATGAGGTCCAATCTCGACCTGCCCCGGCGGTTGGATGCCCGCGTGGTCATCGATGTGCTCGTCATTCTCGCCTCTGTTCTAATCGTATTTGGCCGCTCTTTGACTCAGTATTTTCTGGCCGACGATTTCGGCGAAATCCATTACATCGACCGGATCTTCAACGGTGATCTGTCCATGCTGCTGGCCAATTTCACAGGCAATTACATGCAGATTCCCGGCATGAGTGTCTATCGACCCTTCCTCCTGCTTTCTTTGATGCTCGATTTTTTCTTCTGGCGCGGCAATGCCTTTGGTTACTACCTGACCAATGTCAGTTTCTATTTCCTTGATGCTCTCTTGCTTTACTTCATTGTTGGCAGTCTGTGCACGTCCGGCAGTGCAGCCAAAAACAGATTGACGGCGCTCTTTGCCGCACTTGTCTTTGCCTTAAGCCCATTGCACTGTGAGAGCGTTTCCTGGGTGCTCGGGCGCGTCGATATTGTCTGCGCTTTCTTCTATCTGGTGGCCCTGCTTTTGGTAATCAAAAGCCTGACGAAAAATTCTTCACGCCTGATCTATGGCGCTGTGGCCGCCTATATTTCAGCCTTGCTTGTCAAAGAAATGGCGATCGGCATTCCCGTTTTGGCATTGGCGCTCGGTTTTCTATTCAAAGATAAAACTCAACCTCTCTTGTCAGCCGGGCGATTCGGCAACGCCTTTAAATTCTCATTGCCGTATATTGTCGCCACGTTAGCCTATTTCGTCGTCCGCTATCTCTGCCTGGGCACACTGACAGGAGGCTATGTGGCCGGCTTTGGAGCCAGCCAGGAAACAAGCTTGCTGGCCCGCTGGCTCGATACGGACACAGTTAGAAGAATCGCATTTCCACTGGTTCTCGACCACTTCGGCAACGAGAAGTCGATAACCGTGCTGCTGACTGTTTTTTATGCAATGACAATGACAATCTTCATGGTCTTTCTTTGCGCAAGAAAGTACTCCCTGAAGCTGTTGCTCTTCCTTACAGTCTGGGCGTTTACTACACTTTTGCCAATTTATAAACTCTGGGGACTCGGTTATCACCTGGAAGGTTCTCGCTTCATCTTCTTCTTTACCATGCCTTTGTCCGCCCTATTTGCGACCATGCTGTTTCAGGGCGAAGCAGAGACTGGCAGTTCCAGGTCGTTCGATCGGGCTTTGCTCTTAGTATCGTCTGTAGTGGCAATCGGCTGTCTTTGCGTGTATGGATGCGTGGCCACAAAAACCAACTTGATCTGGGTCAGTGCCGGAAAAGAGGTGAGGGCGACCGCTCTTGCCGCCCGCCGTATTCTTGCCGAAGCCCAGAACAAACCGGCCATATTTTTGGGCATACCAGAAGAGTGGAAGGGCAGCCATATGATTTTGAACGGCGATACTTTTCGCGCCCTGATCAATCCTCCATTTGCTTCAAGGGCACCCAGAAGAGCCTTTGCCACTTTCGAGCCGATTATGTATGCTCCGGTTCACGATCTCGACGTGCCCAGACTGAAGACTCTGGTAGGCTCAGGGGCAGACGTCTATGTGTGGGCGAGGGAAAAGCGAGAGTTCTTGCCGGTTCATTTTACAGGGGCGGCAGAGAGCAAATTTGACCTGCAAAGCGTGGGCGAAAATGTTGAAACATCCGGTCTTTTCAAACGTTCAAAGGACGGCTTGCTGCTTGTCGATGCAAAACAACAGGCGCAAGAGCCCGGCATCATCCTTTCCCACTTGAATTTGAATCCGCTTTCTGTGGATTTTCTGGCCGTCCAGTTGAGGCTGAAAGGTTCCGGCCAGGATAAAACAGTGAGCGCCTCATGGAACGAAGCGGCCGACAGTACAGATCCGGAAAGCTCAGTTAGCTGTCTTTGGAAAGATCAGGCTCAAAATAAAACCCTCTATCTGCCTTTGTCTCGCCGCTGGACATGGTTTCAAAAGCCCAGTATAGAAAGAATATTCATTGGTCTGCCCAAAGGCACTGAAGCGGAAGTGACAGCCCTTAGCCTGTTAGCGGCAAACAAAGTGGCGCCGGCTTTGAAATTGGAAAACAGCAAAGCCAATGAAAATGGCATTTATGTGCTTACCGAACCAGAGGCTCAACTCACCCTTGATGCGTCACAGCTAAAAGGAGCAACGAGCCTGATGGTTGAGATCAGCAAAGCCAATTATTTCTTCGACAATTTCCGCAAAGACGAGGGCGCGGAAGCAGTGGCAACCCAAATCTCATACCCGAATACTTTTGCAACCGTAAAACTGCCTCGCCAATTATTCAAAGGCAAAGGCTTTTTCCAGCTGAGAGCACGCGCCCTGGATGCCGATCGAAAGCCGATCTTAGCGGCTTCCAGCGGACTGACACTGCAGTTACGCTGAGGCCTGAACAAAGACCTTTTTCAGAACCACGCCTTCTTCTGACATAAGCTTCTCGTATAAGGGCACGACCTGCTCGACCGAGCCCTGTTCAACGATTTTACCGCCATTGAGCAGGACAGCATTCTGGCAATATTTGTAGCACATGGTTGGCTCGTGCGTTACAAACACCAGGGTAGTGCCATTTGCTCTCAGTTCGCGGATCTTATCTAAACACTTCAACTGAAAGCGTCGATCTCCTACTGCCATTGCTTCATCAATCAGGAGAATCTCGGGCTCAACGTTGATCATCGAGGCAAAAGCAAGCCTGACAATCATTCCGGAAGAATACGTGCGAATGGGCTGATCGAAGAAATCACCGACCTCGGCGAAATCAGCAATTTGGTCGAGTCTGCGGATCATTTCCTTTTCCGGAATGCCGAGAATAATACCGTTGAGGACGACGTTTTCCCTGCCTGTGTAGTCGGGCTGGAATCCCGAACCCAATTCAAGAATGGCTGTCGTTCTGCCACGCACTCCAATAGAACCTTTTGTCGGTTGCAATACGCCGGCCACAATTTGCAGCAAAGTTGATTTGCCCGAGCCATTTGGCCCGAGCAGAGCGACCGAATCGCCTCTTTCCACATTCAATGAAATGTCGCTCAGCGCCCAGAATTCTCGATGGAAAGAGCGCTTGTTTCTCAAGACAATCTCTTTCAAACGATCAGTGGGACGATCGTAAATATTGTATTTCTTTGAGACTGCTCTTACTTGGATTGAGTGCATAGAAATCTCACATCACGTCAGCAAACGAATTCTTCGTCTTCATGAAGAAGTAGTAGCCGGCAAAAAGCATCACTATTGAAATTGCCGTGTAGATTCCAAAAACCTGAAAGTCAGGCATTTTTCCTTCCAGGATGACGCGCCGGTAATCAGTAACCATTCCGGCGACAGGATTGATCCAGTTCAGGAATTTCAAGTTAGCCGGCAGTGAAGAGGCCGGATAAACGATTGGTGTCATATACATCCAGGCGGAAAGAACCAAATTCATCACATGGCGAATGTCCCTGATATAAACGCCGAGACTGGCTAATATCCAGGAGAAACCGACCATGAAGGCGATTTGCGATGCCATGATCAAAGGAATGAAAGCCAGTGTTGGATGCAGGGCGCCCTGGTAAATTCCGGCACAGGCAGAAAGTATTAACAGTCCACCTATTTGCGTCGCCGTCGAAGAGAGTGCCACCACTATCGGTATTACTTGCACCGGGAAAACCACCTTTTTGACGAGGTTGGGAACCTCAAGAATGCAGGTGGTGGCACGGGCAAATGATTCCGAAATCGCCCCCCAAGCCAGTAATCCGCTCATCAAGTAGAGAGCAAAATTGCTTGTTGAACCGTCGGCGCCGAAGCGAACTTTCAAAACTACGCAAAACACAAACGTGTACAGAAGCAGGTGTCCGATCGGGTGAATCAAAGGCCAGAGCGCACCTAGAAGAGAACCGCGATAGCGCCCCTGAAAGTCTCGCAAGACCATCAGCCGGATAATGCTGCGATGCTTGAAAATGGCTGAAATCGAAGGTACGGCAAGCGATGCCGGATCAGGAGCAGCAAGATACTGCTCTTGTTCAAGACTCGGTCTGGTTTCCAGTGCGACGGTCATTGTTTCCCGCTATTGCCGCGACGCAACAGGCTGATAGGCGCCGATCGAATTCCAAGATGCTATCACGAGAGGATGACATGATGTCGGAAACAGATTTAACTAGTCTGTTTTCTTCTCTTCGGCTCCGGCCACTTTGTCGCCTTTAGCGGTGCCCTTGGCGGCATCTTTGGCATTGTTGCCGGGCTTGTGCAAGATATTAGCAACCGAGACCAACTTAACGGTCTTGGCGGTTTTGTCACTGTAGATTATTTCCGCTTTAACCGCGTCTCCGTAATAGTGGAGCTCCACAAGAGCGTTTTTATCAGCTGACTTCAATTGCGAATCGTCCACTTTAGACTCTTCAGGCGTCGATCCAGGCAAAATCGTCTTCAACTTCGCCAGGGCTTCTTCTTTGGAGATTGGCACCTGGGCATAAACGACTCTCAGTTGCCTGGGCACTCCGTCCTGATAAATCAAGCAATATTGACCGTTATTCTTGTCGTAAACGCGACTCAAATACTGGGCCATACCAGGGGTGGTGACGTTTTTGTCGAGCACGAAGGTGAGCGGTGCTCCCTTTGCTCCTTCTTCCGGCAGGCCAAGACGAATGCTATCGAGGTTGATTACACCTTTGTATCCCTGGCTGGCGACGCCAGTGTCCTTGCTCGAGCAACCGCTCACCAAAGTCGCCGACGCAAGAAAAATTGCCCAGAGACCAGTCGCAACCAGATCGGTTTTACCTCTTTTGTGGCTTGAAAAGTTCATCCAGGTGTCTCCTGAGTAGCTTGATTGAAATGTCCAAACACATGAGTTTAACGCATAAATCCATGTTCCACGCCTGTTTAAGCCCGGTTATGAACCGGCTGGTAATTGAATTAAGTTTCAGCTGCCCGCAAACGAACAGGCACAAGCGAATCGAGAAGATAAAAGCTTCCAGCCTCCGCTTTAGAGCTTCAGTTTCGCCCGCGCTTTCTCAGCAAATTCCTGTGGATTTGCAGCCCATGACCGCAGCCAATGTTTGAGACGAAAACAATATGACCTCGAGAAAAGCAGGTCGTAAAGCATCTTGTCGTACAGAAGCAGCATATCTTCAGCACTTTTGAGCATGCGCTCAGAGCCATGGCGATATAGATTCGGCTTTTTCACCTGGGCAAAGCCTTTTTGAGCGGCCTTGTATATTTCAATGGCAGAGGCGGCGCTCGCTTCTTGATTGAGGATAATCCGCTCCGCGTACCGGGCACCGAACTGAGCTGTGCATTGGGCGCTCGGGCTGCTGAAGGCATCCACGCAACTGAATGCGTAGCGGCAAATCAGATGCTGAAATTCAGTATCAAAATTCTTGTCTAGCCCAAAGGTCAAATTCTCGATGCGAATTACAGTTGCACATTCCCGCGAGAATGCACTGAGGAGCGCTCCGGCCAGCGACTGCGTCGTTTCAAAAACATCGAATTCTTGATCCTGCAAGGTTTCCACTAAACTGTGCCAATAGTTCAAATGCTTGACCATGTAGGCGCAGGCTTGCGGAGACACCGAAGGGGCCAGCTGAAGCTGCCTGGCTCTGGTAGAAACACCTGCCGTCACTACTTGCACATTCAGGTCGGCATCCGTAAGGTCGCTACCTTGAGCGCGTAAGACGGTAACCTTTTCACCGGCTTGCACAAGCCCGCGAGCCAGATCGGTTATGTATCGGCAGGAAGCCTCAGACCGGTCGGATGCCGGATAAGTATCAGCGATTAGACAAATGTTCATGGCTTCTCCCTCGCTGCTTCAATAGATGGCGCAGCGGTTGGGTAAAGGATTCCTGGGCAGTGTCCGAATTTCCACAGACAGATCATCAATGTCCAGGCTGCCGTCGGACAGGCCTTTCAAGGATATATCGATAGCCGAAATTTTGCCCGGAAGCTCAGACGGCATTAATGGAAAGCAATAATTGAAAGGGACTGAATCCTTGCCTGCAGGCAATTGGTAAGGCATCCATCGGCATGGGTAGACAAATTTGTCGGCAGACTTTCCATCAATAAGCACTTTTAGATCCGGTGAGACCGTCAGAGGCTTTTCTTTTGAATAAGAGCGACCCTTTAAACATACAAGCCAGAGTTCGCTTAATTCAGGATTGCCACGGTAAGAAACTTTGGCCAAGAAGTGCTCCTTGGCTGTCGCGTCCATGTGCAAAGTCTTGGGCACTGGCAGGGAAACCAAAGGTGATGCAACGCTTGGTTGATCGGGAACGGCAGCCAAAAGCATTGAATAAGACCCATTTTGCAGACCGGCCGAGGGCGACAAATCACGGCTATCGACAGAGCCATGCGAATGAAACGACGGATTTTCATGGGCAGCAAAGTTTGTCTTCAAATCAAATCGACTGTCGGTAAATCCTCTGTCCGATTCGACTCCATAGAAGGCTTTCTCCCATGATGTCGAATCAATCGACGGAGCCATCGCCGCTTGTTTTTTCGATAGGTAATTACCGAACAATCTTATGGCCCTTCGGCCGGAAACATTTTCAATCTCGATCTTGGCCCGCCTGGTGTCCACTATCGACCGTTGGACAGCCGGAGGCAGCTCCACCCAGAACCACTGTCGAACATCATCGGCGCCCATAGTGGCCGGCTTGGCCATGCAGTCGAAAATCCACTCGCACTCGAGATACAACTTGTCTTTATTTTGATCTTTCAAGTCAGAAAAATTCTGCAGCAAAGAAATTCCCGGAATCAAAGGACTATCAATGGCAACCCCATTGACCTTGATCCTTCCCTCTTGCATAAGCGCGCTTGAACCGTCGGTATCGAGAAGAAGGAAAATGCGTTTGGCTCGCCAGTCGGCGCTCTTACCGTCCGCCCAGACGATTTCTTGGCAGGCACTGTCTCCCATTCTGGACAATGAACACTGCCATTCCGACAGGCGCCCGTTGGCGCGGGCCGGAAACATGACAAGAAAAATTGTGCATACTGCTGTTAAAAGAAAAACAGGGCGAGCGAATCTGTCCTGAGGTGAGGGTGGGGGGAAACATTGGTAGAGAACGAAAAAGAAAACAGTGGCAAAGCATAATTTCAAAAAGCATAGAAAAGAAACAGCGGCTGTTTGATTGCCGAAAAGCTGCATGAGGGTGCCGATTTCGTTCAGGCGGACGGCCATGAGCATGACGGCAGCCGTCAGGACAAGCACTGCGAATTTCTTGCGGTCTCTGGCAGACAGATCCAGAAGACAAGCCACACCGGCCCCGGCAAAGAGAATCATGGCGGGAACCGCCGTCAAGCCGTAACGCGGAACAGTGATAAACCAAAAGTAGATGCTATGCCAGATCCAGTAAGACAGAACAAAACCTCTGGCGTCGCGAGCACCCTTGGAAGGCGAGCTTCCATCCCAATTTCGAAACAGTGCCAAGCATATTCCCACGGCACTCAAAACGAGAATAAGCTGGTGAAATAAGACCTGCCAGTAATATGAAATTGGTCCGATTGCGGTGCGAAAATCGTTCCAGGGATATTTGAAAAAGCGATACGGCTTGTCCATCATCAGAAGCGGCAGCCGCATCCGGCCTTGCTTGACGGCGTCCTTGAAAATCGCCGTCACCGGTTTTGATTCAATATTGGTGCAGTCCGGATAGGGATAGGAAAGCCAACCTTCGATCTCGGCATTGGTGCCGATGAAAAGATTGTAGTTGCCGGTTCTATCGACAGCGACACTCATCTTTCCCAAAACTACCTTTTGAAGAAATAGCCAGGGCACAAGCACTACCAGCATGCCCAGAAAGATAAAAATCAGCTTCTGCCAGGGTTTATTCTTCCGGTCTTGAAAGAAAGTAATGGGATAGGCGAGAAAGGAAAGTATAACCATGAGCGATCTGGTCAAATGCAACATGACCAGATTGAGCCCCAGTACTAACATTTCCAGGCGACCGCGCTTGATTCCTAGATAACCACGGCACATGGTGTACATAATGAAACAGGCCAGGGCCTGGGAAAAATACTCCGAATAAAGTCGGCCGGAATTGACTATATAGGCCGGATAAAGGGCGGACAAGATACCGCAGGCAATACCAGCCTTTGCGCCCCAGAGAAGTTTTCCCGTCAATGCCGCGAAGATACAAGCGACGGCAGCCAGGATACATTGCCCTAGAACAGGCGCCTGCCAGCTTGTCACCTCATGTGGAGCGCCAGTCATCAGCCAGCTGAGAAGAATGCAGCCAGGAAAAACCACGCCCGCCTGCTTGAATCCCTTCAGGCTGGCTATCTCTAGATTAAGCTCCGGACTGGGTGTCAGGAAGAAAGAGAGATCGTGATTGAGCATATGCCCGAGCGCCTTTGCGTCTCTTAAATATTCGGCGCCGTCGGCGACTCCGGCATTGCTGAAGGGCATCCAGGCGAAGTTGAACCACAGGCTCAGGGAAAGCGATAGAGCAAATATTGCCAGAAGGACGGGGCGAGTCATGCGGTTCTTTATGCTTGACCGCCGATTAGTTTGCGCAGGGGCGCTGTCAGTTTCCAGGAAGTGCTGTTGTTAATGTTTTCAATCTTCTTATTCAAGTATTCCCTTTCGGACTGGAGGCGGCAGGTGACATCGCTCAATGAAGTAATCGTGTTCGTCAAGGCACGCAAGGAAATGAAATTCAGTTCAACCATGGACTGCATGACGCGGCGCGCTCTTTCACCGCCGTCGTCCAGATTGATATCGGCGCCTTTGACTGCCGCCTGCACCGCCTTTTCGGCGGTCAAGCCTTCATTGCGCACCAGATGATCCACCTGCATGGCCGCAAATTCAGCCACACGCAGCAAATAGTGTTCTTCTGATTCTCCGAAATCATCCAGAATGTGCCGATATTTCTTGCCAATAGCCAGTGCATCAAGGGCAAACAAAAGACCGGCAAGATTATTCTTTGTGGCATTGTGATCGTGTCTTCTAAAGGTAGCCAAAACTTCATCTATAAAGTAATAATTGCCCTTAAGAAGAAGTTGGAACCACATTTCCGCATCGCCCAGGTGGAAAAAACTGGTATCAAATCCGGTGCCGGCATGCTCTTTGCGAAACATGGCAGTGGCCGGCTCGCCAATCCAATTGGTCAAAGAGATCAAATTATACAAAATGACGTCACTGCCCTTAATCAGGCAGCTTTCAGCAAAGATGCGTTTGGTTTCAACGACATTACCTTCGGCATCAATTATGTTGCGGGCGCAGGTGACAAGGGAAACCGACTGATCTTTCTTGAGCACATCGAGCATACTTTCTAGGCAGTGAACAGCCAATGTGTCGTCTTGAGCAAATGGTTTTATGTACTGACCGCAAGCTTGCTTGAGACAACAATTGTAATTGGCGAAAAGTCCGACGTTTTTCTGATTGGCAAAGCTCTTGACGCGGGCATCGCGCCCTTTCATACGCTCGATGATGGCAGCCGATTCGTCTTTTGAACCATCATCGCAAACAATAATTTCAAAATCCTGGAACGACTGGGCAAAAAGGCTCTCGAACGCCGCTTCCAGAAACACAGCGCCATTATAGACAGGCAAAAGAATGGAAATTTCAGGGCTCACTTTTCA
>CAZHEZ010000191.1:0-16032 GCA_964531315.1 uncultured Candidatus Obscuribacterales bacterium
AAGGGCATGCAGCATGGCGATAGCTCAAGCTACAGTCTGCACCTGGGCAGCGCAGTCGTAGGACTTTCTCTCTACCTACTCTGGTTGAGGGAAGGATTAATCGCAGAAAAGGTAACTTCCGGAGGCGTGAATCCGCTTGCCTGAGCTAATCAGGGATGTGGTTGATCACGCCTCTCCCACCGCGGCCTGTGAAGGCCGCAAGTAGAAGGAAAATGCAAATGCATTACTTCAAGAAACACTGGCGTTGGCTGGTCTTGTTGCTGCCAGTCTTGCTTATCGCAACCAGTATCTACCAAATGCCCTCAGGAGTAATCTCTCGTGCTCCGCCGGCTCCTGCTGTTCAAACTGACGGCGCCAAAGTTTCAACTCCGGAGCCCAAAGAAAAGGTGACAGTCGAGGACAATACCTTTATTACCTCTGATGGAAAGAAAGTCACCTGGCAGCACAAGACGACCGAACGTGCTGACGATGCCACCAATAATATCGTCGACACCAGCGATATCAGCAGCTTCTTCAGCAGCTTGATTGCGGGCTTCAGCACATTCGTCTACAGCCTCGTCTTGCCGGGCCTCATTCTCACGATCGTGGTCCGTTTTATGATGGGCAAAGGACTGCCGGGTGGTCGCCTGTTTCAGGGCGGCACTCCGACAATTCCTGGAGCCGTCCCCAACCCCGGCACGCACATAGATCCGGGTGCTCCTTCCGGAGCCCCTGCCGGTGCTGATTTAAGCTTCCTGACCATTATAAAACCGGAAGACAATCCAGTCAGACTGGATCAAGTCATCCTCGATGCCGGGCTGAAAAGAAAGCTGCTGAAAGTCTCAGGCAGCTTGCGCCAGAAAAAGCAGCTTTACGAAAAAGCGCGGGCGGACTTGATTGCGGAGATCCAGGCCAAATCAAAAAAGGATGAAGGTTGGTTCTCATCCGGCCCCGCTCCGCAGGCGTTGACGCCTGTGTTAGATATGACCGGCGTCAAGGTGAAAAAGCCGAAGGCCGGTTTCTTCCGTTCCAAATCTGGAGTGGCCTATCTCTTCGTGGGTGGACCAGGCGTTGGCAAGACTCTAGCGGCGACGGCTCTGGCCGGCTCCGCCGGTGTGCCATTGCTGATCATCTCCGGCACTCTGGAAAACACCCTTTTAGGTGGTGGTGCCCAGAGAGTTGATCTCGTCATGGCAATCGCCTCCAAAATGGGACCATGCATGATCTTTGTTGACGAGGCGGAAAACGCTGCCGGACAGAGAGACAAGGGCGGACAGAAAATCGGTGCTACCAGCGACGGTACCACAGCCAAATGGCTGGCGGCTATCGACGGCGCTCGCCAGAAAGTGGACAAAGACAGCGAGTTCATGGGTGTAAGCGACATGATCTATTTCGCGATGGCGACGAATTATCTCGACGCCATGGACGAAGCGATCAAGCGCTCGGGACGGTTGAAGATCATCAACTTTCCCAAGCCGACGGTTCCTTTGCTCCAGAGGATGCTCCAGCTCTTCATCGGCAAGAAGAAGTTGCCGCTGGGTCCGGATATCGATCCGACATTCCTGGGCGCGGCCACTATGCTGAGCGGCAAAACAGGTGCAGATATCGAGGAAATCGCCAACAGCTTCGCGGAATATTGCGAAGACGAAGTGGAAAGGCTTGCCAAAGCCATGAAGAGGGCGGGCAAGACCAAGAAGGAGATCAAGGCTGCAGCTGCCTCCTTGAGATTCGGTCAGCAGGCGTTCTTGTTCGGTGTCATCGATCATCTGATGGGAGCGAAGATCGAAGACGATGTCTCTGATTTCCAAAGGGACGTCAACACGACTTTGCACGAACTCTTCCACGCTCTGGCCGGAGCTGTCGCCGGGCGCCTCGGGCTGTCCAGTGACAGGATGAGACTGCTCTGCGTGTCTCGCCGACAAAAGTCGCTGGGTGTTTGCTTCTGGTCGCCCGCTAAAGGCGATCGGACCAATGTGAGCAAGCGGGATGTTCTCGGTCTGTCCATGATCGGCTACGCCGGCGGCGCCGTGCAGACGCTGATCAATTTCTTCAAGGTCAGCCTGGGCAGGGAATTGGACTTCTTCACCGATTCCGGTGCGGCGTCCGACTTGAGCATGTGCGCCAACCTGATCAAGGACAATGTTGCTCTGCATAACGGTTCGCTCAATATCGGGCCGATCAGCAAGGGCAACAACGGCCGCACGTATGCCAGTGAAATGGGACCGGATATGGTCAACGAAATCGACCATGAAATCCGGGCTCGGCAAAGACTGGGTTATGCCATTGCCCACTGGATCTGCTCGGCGCTCATCTCGTCACCGATCGTCTGGGAGATGGCCGAGGAGGTGCTTATCTCCAGAGACAATTTGATGGTGGAGGATCGCTTCTACACTTACTTCGACCGCTTGATGACAGATGAGCGCATCAAGAAATTAATCGAAGAAGATCTCCCTACCTTCATTCGTCAGGAGAGCGACAAGGCCTCTCAGTCTCCCACTACTTATTCGTGGGTGCCCCCGCAGCCGGCCAAAGAAGTTCGCAACTTCGTCATCGAGCAGCTGAAGCTGCTTGAGCCGAAATATGAGGAGCTTCAATTGCAGCTGCAAGAGGAAGCCCTGGCAGAGGCGGAAGCCGAAAGTGCTGTCGACGCGGTTGAAGCGGAAGACAACAGCGAAGGCGAAGCCGAAGTTCAAGGCACCAATTGAACCTGGTTAGGAGCCGGGTTTTATCAACTGAGAAGGCGGAGAGATCTGCCTTCTCTAAAGCACAGTCTCCTCTGAGGAGAAACGCAGCGTGAAAAGTGAAAGCCGCTTGTTTCATGTATGCGGCCGCTTGAGGTTAGAAGCCTCTTGAGTCGACGGTAAGAAATCGACATGGTGCGAACCACCTTGAGAAGACAATGGAAAGGACACAACATGACTCTGCTGCTTTTGGCACGCTTCGCGGTTGCCTACCTAATCGGCTTTGGCGTCGGCGGGCTGAATCTCTGGGTTTTGAAGCATGGCGGATTGGTTATCCTGCAAATCCTTATCTCCATCTCAGCGGCATTATTTGCTGGTTGTACCGTGGTCGGAGAAGGACTCTTGTTCGCCTTCGGTTTGCCTCTGATCCCGCTGGATCCGTATTACCTGCTCATTTTCACGATTGCAGCCGGTATGGCTTCACAAGCTGTGCTTGCCTTCTGGTTGGATGAGCGGGAAACGGCGAAGAGATTCGGCCAGCGCTGAGAATGAGGAGCCCCTTGAGCCGACGGTAAGAAATCGGCAAATCTCAACCAATTCCAATCAAGCAAACCGGAAAGGAAATTTCATGGCTGCAGTCAAATTCCATGTCATCGACAGGCGTGGATATTCCCACCTGCAAGGGCGAATTCTCACCGCTTTATGCTTGACCAAGAATGTTCTTTATGGACTGGCGATCAATCACGAACAACCTTCGCTGGTTCGTGACTTGAGGCGTTTTCTGTGGATGGACAAGTCCGAGCTGCCCGCGTTCGGTGCAATCACTGTTGTCGGCACCGGCGAGCAAATCGACCGGTTTCGTCTGGAGATGAACGTATTTGATGTGCGCATCACGAGTGAAGAACCTGTTGACGAAGCGACACTAACAAGTTGAAAAATACCCACAAACAAAAGAAGGCAGATTAGCCATGGAAAAAGGTGTAAAGGTTTTTTGGCAAGAAGGCCTCGAGCGCATCGTCGATCGGGGTGATTACAGGTATGCCGGAGCTCGGCGCATTAAGCAGCTCAGACTGGAAATAAACGATCGCTGTCCACACAGACCATTGAAAACTTGCGATTACATGAGCTGGCCAGCGCTCGGATTTACGAGCCGAAAGGAGGCGATCGCCTACCTCAAGGGCTGGGCGCAGGGCTCTCTGCCTGGCGCACAAGTGGTTGGCACAATTCCTACCAGTCTGGCCGAGCTGATTAAAAACTAGCTCGCCTCAATAATCGGTCTTTCTGGAGACAGCATTGCTTTGCATGCAAAGCAATAGACGTGGGCGTTCCAGACAATGCTAAAGACGCCGCGCACTAGGGAAAGTGAAAAGTTATGAGCTGGATCAATGACAAATTCAAAGATCTCAAAAATGGTGTGAAAATCCTGTGGAAAAAACCGCGGGGCAAGCTCACTGTGGTGACAATGGGAACGCTGCTTGTGCTGTCGATTCCCGGGCTTTACTTCAGCTTTATTGGCACGCCGGACAAACCGGCTTGTCTCAAGGCTGAAAACATCAACCGCACGGATACCTGGTGGAAGACCGTTCAATACTATGGTTTTCGCCTGGGCGGACATCCTCTCGAGTGCCAGATGCTGGACACCGAGCTGATGAAATACATGATTGGCACGCTGCCGGATCGCAACGATCCGTCCAAGCAAGATGGGCAGGAAACGTCAAGGAAAATCAAAGCAATTGCCCTGCATCCTGATCCATGGGTGCGCACTGTCAGAGTGCAGATGCAAAATGATGCGGTCGCCGATGTTTCGTTTCCGGCCGAATCCGGAGACAGGCTCAATTTGCGCAATGCGCTCGGCCCGCGTCTGGGTGTTCTAGTGCCGACTCTGCCTATCGAGCCGGTGGGATTCAACTGGGTGGCCTGGGGAAGCGCCATCATTCCAGTAATTGTTCTGGCCGGCGTAATGATCTTTCTGGGTCGCAACCAGATGGGGCGCATGCTTAAATTCAAAAAGAGCAAGCACAAAGTGATCATGCCGGGTCAGGGAGGCCCGACCTTTGACGATGTCGCCGGCGCTGAGGAAGCCAAAGAAGCTCTCATGGAATACAGGGACTTTCTGGAAAATCCTGAGAAGGCGCGTCGACTGGGCGGGCATCCGCACAAGGGCGTGCTCTTAATTGGCGAGCCCGGAAATGGTAAGACTCTATTGGCGCGCGCTCTGGCCGAAACGGCCGGCGTGCCTTTCTTCACGATAAACGGCTCGGACTTCACCGAGATGTTTGTTGGTGTCGGCGCCAGCAGGGTCTTCGACATGTATGAGGAAGCGAAGAAATATCCAAGCTGCATCATATTTATCGATGAAATCGATGCGGTCGGACCGGCCCGCAAGGGTGCGTCTGCCAGCGAAGGTAACGGCGAACGTGATCAAACGCTGATGGCGCTTTTAAACGTCATGGACGGCATCAATGAAAAGGGCGAAAAGATCGATCCGACACAGTTGGGAATTATCTGGATTGCGGCCACCAACCGCCCGGATGTGCTTGACCCGGCCCTCAAACGTCCCGGCCGCCTCGATCGCCTGATCACGGTTCCTGCTCCCGGCCTCATCCACAGGGAGAAGGTCCTGAAGATCCACACCAAGAGAGTCAAGCTCGCTGCCGAGGTTGACCTTATGGAAGTGGCTCGGATTTGCCCCGGCTATTCGGGCGCCGATCTGATGAATTTGGCCAATGAGGCGGCCCTCGTTGCCACCAGGCGTGGTGCGGATTCCGTCTATCTGGTCGACTTCATCCAGGCTCGCGAGACCATCGAGATGGGTGCGGAAAATCGCAGCCTTACCCTTACGCCGATGGAGAAGCTGATTACTTCTCTGCACGAGGGCGGGCATACTCTGCTCAATCTCGCCGGCGAGAGATTCGGGCACGATCCCTTCCTGAAGGTCACCAATGTCCCGCGCGGCAATGCGCTGGGACTGACCTGGTTTCGTCCGGAAAGGGATAAAGTCAGCATCAACAAGGAAGAGTTCAAGGCGATGCTGGCTACGCTGATGGGTGGACGGGTGGCCGAGCAAATTTGCCTGGGCAAAAGCAAAGTCACATCCGGCGCCGGCGGTGACCTGAAGATGGCTCAGAAGCGTGCATTCTCGGGCATCACCGAATTGGGATTTGCCGATAGCGAAGCACTTGAGGGGCGCTCATGGTTCGGCGAATCGGACAGCGCCTTCATCAGCAGCCTGTCGGAATTCGACAAGCGGGCGATTCAGCGCGAAGTCACCTACTTCGTGCGCGAAGCAACCGCCACTGCTTTGCAGGTTCTCAGTGATAAGAGGCAGGCTCTGTTCCACATTGCCCGCACCATGTATATCGAGGAGACTCTGGATCGCAAGCGTGTGCTGGAGTTGATTGCCGAGTCCGAGGCGGAGGGCTTTGCACCGATCACCTGGGAGGCGCTCGTTGAGCAGACGGCCGGTCAGGAAGCCGAGAAATTGGCGGAAGCTACCAAGTCCTGACGAGCGCTTTTGCCTAGAGGTAAGAGATGACGTTGCTCCATCTCAGTCAACCCACCCGGACCGGCTCAAAATGCCCGGCCCGGGTTAAACCAGAACATTTCAACTCTTAGAAAAGAGGACAAAGATGGGTAAAAATCTCAATGACTTCGAGCGGGTGCTCGAGAATGGATCGAAGACGCTCTCGCGAACCTGGCACTTGCTCGAGGCCTATACGCTGATGATAGTGTCCGGCTGCTTGCTGGCCTATTTCGAGCAATATCTGCCACCAATTCTCGTGCCTGCGGTTCTGGCGGCCGAAGTGGCCACCACTTTTGCGGCTTGGAAGCTCTTCGATCTCGACCTGGATGAAAGGCTCGATATTTATCCCAAACCAATCGCTGCCTTTGTCACCGTGCAGGTGCTCTGGCTGCCGGTTTCCCAGCCGCTTTACGGGTATATGGCGCCGGTTCTGACCAGCCTGGTTCTGTCCTTCGGGGCGGTCTGGTTCGCCGACAGGAAGGCTGGGCAAAGGCTGGGCTACTGGAAGTATCTGCTGGCACTTTTGCTGGCGGCGGCAATCGCCTACCCGGCCGAACTTGCTTATGGCTGGGCCTTCGAAGTTGCTGTTCCGGCTATGCAGCCGGCGCGGGCGGCCCTGTATGCGGTGTCTCCCTTACTCCTGGTCGTGTGTTTTGCGGTGGTCACCTGGTTTTCTGCCTGGCGCATCCGGGAAGACGACGAGAGGCTGATTTACCGCTTTCTGCCGGGACTGACCGCCCTGCTCTTCGCTGTTGTCTTTCCGATGTACGAGCCGGACGGCACCGGCTGGTTGGCGCTGCTTACCCTGGGCAACGTCGCCGAGTGGGCTTTTGCGCTGGTGGTTCTTACTCTCGGACTTTTCGGAGACAGCAAACATCTCACCTGGTTCACCAGCCTGGTGGCCGGCGTCTATTGCACGCTCTTTGCCGTGTTCGCCACTGTGCCGTCTCTGCATCAGTTTATGATCGCCGAGTCGCTCAATGTTCGCGAACCTGCTCACCTGCCGCTTTCCACCGAAACGCCGCGGATCATGCCGTATGTGATCGGTGAAAGGCGCTGCCGGGAAGGTACCTCCGAATCGGCCACCAAATCAGGCGCTGTTTCCTTCACGATGGAGTCCAATGGCATCAACTATCAGTGCGCTCTGCACTTCGACGGCTTTGTGGCCGGCGAAGGTTTCGTGCGCGGACTGGTCTCGATGATCCCGGGCGCTACTTACCGGATCATTCGTGTCGAGTCCACCAATACCTCAGGCGAAATCACGCCTGTGGACGCCATCTTCCCCTTCGGAGAGGGCATGCGTACCTTGCAGTCCGCAGTGCTTGCCCGCCATCCGGGCGGCTCCCTGGGCGAGTTTACCTATAGCTCGCACGAAGGAAAAATCAGGCTCGTCTACTCTTACACCTCGCCTCGCCTCTTCTGGTTCGCCATGGTGCCCGGCGTCGGCGGTGCGGTGGTGCAAAACGAGCAGGGTCTGCTCGAGGACTACACGGTCGATCATGCTGCCGAGCACTTCCACGGCGCCTTCCAGGTGCCGGCTCAGTTGGTGCGCGAGCGCGCCGAAGCCTGGGCTCATTACCGGCTGGCCGCCTGGTGGCCTTTCCGGCAGGAGAAAGAACTCTCCGAGCCGGGCGACACCTTGGCCGGCTTGCCTGAAGAAAAGCGCAAGCTCTTCGGCGACAACAAGCTGCCTTTCGCTATTCCGACCGTAGCCGGCCCGAAATACTGGCTGCTTCTGGAACCGTCCGGTAAAAACGGCACGGCCGGCTCGGATGTGCTTCTTTTCGATGCTCGCTATCCCGGGCTGATCGAGAGAAAGGACACCACCAACGGGCGTGTCGTAAAAGGCCTGCGTGATGTCGTCAATCAGGCACCGGCTGTGGTGCCCGGCAACTTCAGCCTGCGCGGCAGTGAAGTGTACCTGCACATCACCGAAAAGGACATGTATTTCATCGTGCCGCTGCTCGACGCCAACGGCAAGTTCATTGGCTCGGCCGTGCTGCGCTCCGACGAATACATCGTCTTTGCCGGCGCCGTGGTGACGTCTCAAGAGGTCGTGGAGCACATCCGCGAATTCGAAGAGACGCATTGAGGCGAAGCAGAGGGCGGCATCCGCCCTTTGCATAAAACACGAAGCACTGCAGTCTTTCTGGAAAGGCTGAGCCGGTGCTTACAATCGGAGAAAGGAAAGCCGATGAAACTACTTTTCGGGATTGCCGTCTGTGTGGCGATCTTCTTGGGTGTCGTGGCGCTGTATGCTCGGGTTCTGTATTTGATGGGCTGCTGCGCCGGCGATTTGATCGACGATGCGGAGCCTGATCTCGCTTCTGTAGATCCCGGGCAGTCCGCTCAAGCACTCTCGCTTGAAGACGGTGAGGCGACTCAACAAAAGGCTCATGTCTGATGCTGGCAATAGTCGCCTGACATGAAAAGGCGCATCCAGCGCTAACCAATGCAGAAGGCGGAGAGATCTGCCTTCTGTGTTTTTTCGACAACTTAAGGAGTCAAGCTAATGACGAAAGCCGGCCCCATACACGACCGCCTCCGGGCTCTGGGCATTCGATTGCCCGCACCCAAGCAGCCGGTGGCTCTATACAAACCAGGCAGCATCGACGGCAATCGCTACTATTTTTCCGGGCATGGGCCCTGGGTGGATGGTCTGCCGATCGTCGGTAAGCTGGGCGCATCCATGACTGTCAGTGAAGGCGCTCAGGCGGCTTATCATGTCGGTCTGGGCATCTTGAGCACGCTCGATGCCGAAGTCGGTCTGGAGCGTATCGAGAAGCTCTATCGAGCTTTCGGTATGGTCAATTCTGCGCCTTACTTCACCGAACACCCGGCCGTGATCGACGGTTTTTCCAAATTGATGCGCGCTGTTTTCGGACCCGAAAAGGGCGTCGGCGCACGCAGTGCCATCGGCGTGGCCGGCCTGCCCTTCGGTATTCCCGTCGAGATCGAGGGCGAATTCATCTTGCACTCATAGAAGTGCAGAAAGGAGTTCAAAATGATCGTGTGTTCGTGCAAGGTTCTCAGTCACCACCCTATTGAGGACGCAGGCAAGGGCGGGATCAAGTGGAAGAAGCTGGTCCGGGACACCGGGTTGGCAACTGTTTGCGGTAGATGCGCTGTGCACGCAATGTCGATATATGACAAAGCTAAGGCGGAGCGCAAGAAAAAAGGCAAGCAATCTGGCAGAAGTGGAAAAACTGAAGGAGGACAATCATGATCGAGAAAACACTGGCTTTCGGCCGCGGCAAAGATGGGGTGATTGCGCCGCAGTTGCTTACCGTCGAGCGGGCACGAGAAATTCTCGACGTCTGCCTGAGATTTGATGCCTATGTGTTTATCAAGCTCGGCGAGATCACCATCGAGAATCACGGCTTTAATTGCTACACCGACTTTCGCGGGAGGGAAGACGAGATAGCCGTTCTTTCGAGCGGACTGACTGAAAAGTTGCCGCCTCAGAATGCTCATTCCTGTTGGCTGGATCATCTCGTCAGTGAGCAGGAAGCGGTAACTCGCCTTCACTGAAGGTACTCAACGCCCGGTAAGGCTTCTTGCCCTTGCACCGGCCACAGAAAGGAAAACAATGCTTAAATCGATCGTTGCGCCTATCGCCTTGAGCAGCGCACTTGTCTGTTCCGCTTGTCTGGCTGAGCCGATAAAAATCACCACACCGGAAATGCTCGACACTGTCGTTTTCGATTCCGAGGAAGCGGTGCTTTTTGTCGTCTGTCGCGGCGCCGAGCAGTGCGCTGAGACGGAGTCCTTGCTCAAGGATGTGGAGAGAGACAATAAAGTTGCGCCTGTTTTGGCGGGGCAGACAGGCGGTAAAACACCGCCTGTCAAGCTTGCCTTTGCGGACAGTGGCGATCTGCCTATTCTTTCCGAAGGGTGGGATGCAGAGGACAAAAAGGTCTGCCTGCAAGATGCAAGCAAAAATGAGCAGCAGTGCGTCCATCTTCCTTTTCCGATCTTCATCGGAAAAAACGCTGCCGGTGTCGAAGAATTGGCTCGCGGTCCGGTCGACAAAGATGGCGTCAAGGCCATGGTCATGCATGCGACAGGCTCCGCCAAAACGCCTTAACATGCTGCTTCATCTCAATTGAGGAGAAAGTAAATGAATACAAGTATCTTCGAATCCGTGTTCAGCGTCATGATTGTCCTTTATTTCGTGACGATCGTGATGGCGCTTCGCGAAATCGTCCTTTACTATCGAGCTTGTGCGAAATTTTCCGCTTCGATTCAAGTGCGCAATTACGTCGAGCATTTGATTGCTACCAGCAATGACGATTTGAACTCGACTTTGCTGGAATCGCGCCAACTGATCGAAAAGGACGCAGCTCAACTGCCTTTGCATCTGCAAAGGCGGTTTGTTCAGGGACTGACACAGAATTCGATCGGCGGCAGGATTAATTACACGCGCAAGATTCTGCACAACTACTATCTGCCGAAAGCCATCACGTTCATCGACGAGATCGATCTAACTACTGATGTCCCGAGATTGGTCTCAAAAGGACCGACGATCAAATTCTAAGGTCAGAAGAAAGAGAGTTGGGCGCGGTCCGCACGATATCTCCATCCACCACCGAAGTTTGCAGCAAGTATTGGAATATTTTTGCTGCAAACTGAATGTTCACACTCAAAACAAGAACCATTCAAAAATCAGAAATTGAAACGTTGCTGTCCAGCTAAGGCTCACCTTCGTCGTCGACTCGAAAACCAATGCCGTGCTCTTTGCCGGTGTGATCACCGACCCGACCAGGTAAGCGTTTGCATGCCGGCCGGGCCATCCCGATGGCTGTTTGGGCCCCTGCTCAAACTCGTATATGGAGGAATGACAATGAGAGATCCTAGCTATGAACTGCTGACCAGGGGCTTCACTTTACGCCCGATGGTGGCAGCCGATCTGCCCGAAGTGACGCAACTGGTGCGGTCCACCGAGGGGTTGGCTTTCTGGGACTGGGAAACCGACCAAAATCTGATCCGCAGCCTGTCCCGCAATCCCGGTTTGTCTCAGGTGGCGCTCGATTGGAAAGAGCGGCGAGGCAAGCCGGAAATCGTCGGCTGCGTGATCATCGGCGAGGGACAGATGGCCATGGTGCATCACCTGGCTGTCAAACCCAAGGCGCGCGGGAAAGGCAATCAGATCGGCACGCACCTGGTGCGCGCTGGTTTAAAGCGCTTGTATAAAACTCCCGACGCGGCCAGGCGCGTATACATCACGACGTTGAGAGCCAATCTCGGCGCCCAGATGTTCTGGAGCAAGTTCGGCGCAAACAAACAGGCGCACGGAGATCTGTGCGTCTTCACCCTGAATCTTCTCGATGCCGCGCATCAGAACTGGCTCGAGAGCTAGACCGACAACCAAAGCAAGGAAAGGAAACCAACATGTCCACCAAGATTCAACAGCCCGTCAAGAAAGAAAAGCCCTTGACCTGGTTTGAAATCAGCGGCTTGATCATCCTCGCCTCCGGCATCGCTCTGGCGGCTCTCGACCTCTACAGGACCGGCTTTTTCGGCTGATCCATCCATGCTCATGAACAAGGATATGAAACATGAATGAGCTTACACATCTGGCGCTGCAGTACTGGCCTGTTCTTGTGCTGGTATTGCTAGTGGTGGCAGCCTTCGGGCTGACCGCCAGGAAACACGAGAAAGAACGATTGGAGCCGACCAACCAGGCCGCTTTTGTCCTGGCGGTTTTCGGAATGGTTGGCACAGTGCTTGTCCTGTCTCTCGGTTTCGCCGCCTACAAATGTTCCAACGATCTGCTCGCCCTGCTCGCTATCGTCTTTGGCTTGGGCTTTCTGTCCGATCTCAAAAGCGGCGCAGACAAAATCGCTTTTCGTAAATTCGAGACTGCTGGGCGACCGGCAGCGCGGGAAAATATTCGCGTCGGCGACCACCAGTCGCTGGCGGATTGACAGGCGTCTTGCCTGAATGCACAAACGGACCGGGTTGAGCTGCCTGAGCGATCCAACCCGGTTTTTGACGCAACCTTTGAATGGTTAAACGGAGTGAACCCGATGAAAAAAGGTTCTTACGAATTCGCCTGTGCGCGACTTCAGCAAATGATCGATGCGGCCAAACCAAAGAGCGCTGACAAGAGTGGCGGCGCTCTCGATGCCTGGCGGCAAGCCGCGTCGTATGCGGCATATCTGCTGGGGCACGGTCACGATTCGACCATCTATTGTCAGGCCAGTCTCGGCAAGGCTTTGGTGGAGGTTGGCTCTTACTATGAGGCGGTACAGCTTTTGAGTGCCGTTCTCGCGCAGACGGAGACGGACAATTTGCGTTGCCACAACTCCGTCGAGTTAATGCACCAGTGTCTGGCCAGAGCGCATCAAGGTCTGGGCGACGATCAGAAAGGCTATGAGCACTGGTTGCGCGCTGCGCAGATTTCGCAGGAAAAACGCCAGCTCGTGCACGGCACCACCGTTTACTGCTATCACCAGGCTGCGCGTGCTCTGGCACGCATGCTGCGATTTGACGAGGCTCTGAAATTGTTCAAGCTGGTCTACCAGATTGATCGCGAACTTTTCGGAGATCATATCCACACGGCATATGCTTCTCGCGACCTGGCCATTTGCCTAAACCATAAGCGGCGATTCAAGCGTTCTCTTTTTTTCTGGAGAGAGGCTTCGGCATTGATGCAGCAGTTTCTCCAGACAGACGATTGCGTCCGCCGCAAGGTGGAGCGCAGCCATCTCTGGACTCTTAACAAGGTCAGGCAGGAACGCTACGCAGAAAGGCAAGCAAGGCTCTCGACACTGGGCAGTGCCGCCGCTTAATGACGCAGCACAGCCAACAGGAGCGCTAAAAAAGGAAGGGATACGCATATGACACAAGAACACGTGTCCCGCGATCATAATCAGAATGCGGGATATCACATCATCGCCGGTTCCGGAGGTTGTCGGGCCATGCTGGCTGCGCTGGGCATGCTATTGGCTCTCTGCTGGTTCGGTTTCCGAAAATGTAAAACTGTCGGCGGTATCAGCGGCGGAGCCATTCCGCAAGTCTTGTATGCGGCCGGATATAGCATCGAAGAAATAGTCGAGCTGGCTATCAATCTGGATTTTCAGAGCCTGCTCGATTATGGAGAGAGGATCTCCAGGGTGATGCTCGATCATTATTCATACGGCCGCCATAAGGGCGATTTGCCCAACAAAGGCACATTCAAAATGGATCGCTTCGAGGCCTGGCTGGAGGCGAAATTGAACGGCGCCTGGCCGGACAAGATCGAGTATTGGACGATGGCCACTGACGAAAAAGGGGCGCAAATTTTGCTGACCAAAGACGGTATGTTCAGGCGGGAAGAGGGCGGTGCAATCGTTCAAATCTCCAAAAGCGTGCCGCCCCTGGGCAAGTCGATTTGCGCTACCTGCACCGTGCCTGGGGTCTTTACACCGGTTGAAATTGTCCTCGATTCGGGCGCCAAGCTCAAATTGTGGGACGGAGCGCTGAGCTGGGAAGCGATGCGCCCGATCACTCTGGTAGAAGAGCATTATGGCGCCACACCTGGAGAGATCATCGTCTGCGACGTCGGCGCGGAACTCAATACTTACGACCGCCTCTACAATTCGATCTGGAAGCTTCTCTGCGGCGGGCGCTGCGTGCCGCCCATGGGAAGAAAGAACGGCAATGAAGACAAGATGCTTCTGGTATTGCCGGCGGTGACGGCAGTGCGTACTTTCGAATTTACTGCTCATTCCGACAAGAAGTGGGCGGCGATCATGGAGGGCTTTGCCGCCACCGTCGACGCACTCAATAAGGCTTATCGCCTCACCGATGAGCAGTATCTGCAAGGCAAGGCTCTGGTTGCGGAATTCAACCGGCTGCTGGGCAGCTGCAAGAAAGCCGCACCCGGCACCTTGTCTGCGCGGACTCAGGCGCTCCTTATCGATAAGGGTGTGCTTTAGCCGCAAGAAATCATGGTCAGGGCTGATTTCAAATCAGCCCTGATTTCCGGAACAAAGAAAGGGACAAAGGTATGCAAGATATGGAACTTTTCTCTCGCTGCGCGGCAATGGGTGTGTTTGGATTGTGCGTCAGCACCATGGCCGGTGCTTTGCTGAAGCGTTGGGCTCGCTGGGCTCAGGATGCCCTGAGCGATGCACGCCGTCTTATTCTGGCGGCTTTGACCGTCGCGGTAGCCTTAGGGGCTGTTGCATATGGGTGGACGGGAACAATTCTCCTCAATCTTCCTGACTCTGCTTGGCTGCTGGTTTCTTTTCTGGTCGGTGCAGCCTTGCTGGAACTCTTCCAGGATAACGGTTGGGGCTGAACGGACCAAGCACCATACGCCCGGCTGGCAGAGGGACTGGCTGAATCCGTTACTGCCGCTTGGTGGCAGAGCCAGGTAAACCATGCATTCACGGTGTGCGCCGTGCATGCTCATTTTGCCAAGAAAGGAAAGTAAGTCATGAGGTATCGCGGAAATCTTAGCGGGCGTTATGACCCGCTGACGGGTAATTACATTGCGCCTCCAGCGCCATGGCAGCGCTTCCGCTTCAACTGGGAAATGGATGGCGTTTTTCGCCTGCAGTCGGTTCTGATTGCGCTTGGTGCGGTGTTCCTCGCCTGGCATTTTTTCTAGTGGGCTGACACAGCAAACAGTTCTGCTTTGGCGCCACTGTGGCACAGAAGGAAACGACGTCATGAATGCCAACATACTGGAAAAAGAAGAGAATACATCTGCAAAAACTCCGTCATCGAAAGCCAGCGGGCTGGCCGTCGCCGCTCTGGCCGCAGGCGCTAAGGTGGTCGGCAGCATCATCAAAATCAAGGGCGTGGCCAGTTTTCTTTCCATGCTGCTCAGCGTCCTTGTCTACTGGTGGACGGCCAAACTCGACTGGCTGGTGCGCTCTTGTTTGTCGCCCTGCTCTTTGTTCACGAAATGGGACATCTGCTGGTGGCTCGCCGCCAGGGACTGAACACCAGCCTGCCTATGTTCATCCCTTTTGTCGGCGCTTTGATCACACTGAAAGAGATGCCTAAGGATGTGGAAAATGAAGCCTGGATGGCGCTCGGTGGCCCGATTCTGGGCAGCCTTGCCGCAATTGCCTGTGTGCCCGTGTTTGTTTACACCGGCGATAAGCTCTGGCTCTGGGGCGCCTCTATCGGCATCATGATCAACTTGTTCAACCTGCTGCCGGTCTCTCCTCTTGACGGCGGTCGCATCATCGGTGCCGTCTGGCGGGGCTTCTGGGTGCTGGGCGCAGGCGTGCTTCTCACTCTTGCACTGCTCAGGCATGATCTGTTTCTGCTCCTTATCTTCATCATCGCCCTGGCCGAAATAGAGGAGCGGTACTGGAAATTCGACGCTCACTGGTGGCTTTTTGCTGCCGGTGCCTCGGTGGCACTCGCGCTCTTGTGGGCAAGCCCGTTTGCGCTGCTTTTGACTGCTTTGCTGGCGCTCAATTTCTTAAGCCGCAAACGCTGGGCAAAGCATGAAAGTGAGCGACGTGAAATCTTGCAGGCCATGCTGCAAAGAATCAACTCGCTCTTGGCCGGCAACGACGAGGAGCTTTCCAAGCCGCATTACCGTGCCAATCTCCTGGCCGCCCGGGCGGACATCGAAGGGCAGCTCAATCCGCCTGCTTTGGCGAATGAATACTTCAAAATTGCGCCGGCCAAGCGCTTTTTGATCGGCGTCATCTATGTTGGTCTGGCCGGCGCACTCGCTGGTTTAATGTTCTGGATCCACTCGCTGAATGCCTTTGTCTGATTTGGCGAGTTGAGATATGACACGAGGTGAGGCGGTGAACACTGCCTTGCCTCTTTCTCCTTTTAACCTGGGTCTTTTAACTTTGCAGCACCGTGATTATTTCTTGGGGCTGGGCATAC
>CAZHEZ010000192.1:0-15897 GCA_964531315.1 uncultured Candidatus Obscuribacterales bacterium
GTGGTTGCCTTGACCGGTCAAGTCAGCCGCGAGGCTGTAATCGATATCGCCGACTTTGAAGGCGTTGTTGCGCAGATAGCACCAGAGGATGGTGGCCATGCCCAATTCATGCGCTTCATGGAAGGCATGAGCAATTTCTTGAATTTGTCTGCCCGACTCAGGTGAGCCGAAATAAATGGTAGCTCCCACTGCAGCAGCGCCCATTTCCCAGGCTTGATGGACGTTGCCGAACAAGATCTGGTCGTACTTATTGGGATAGCTCAGAAACTCGTTGTGGTTGATTTTGACGATGAAAGGAATCTTGTGGGCGTACTTTCTTGCCACCGATCCCAGCACGCCAAATGTCGAAGCTACTGCATTGCAGCCACCTTCGATCGCCAGTTTGACGATGTTTTCGCCGTCAAAGTAAATCGGGTTTTTAGCAAACGATGCACCGGCAGAGTGCTCGATGCCCTGGTCTACAGGAAGGATGGAAACGTAACCGGTGCCGGCCAGACGACCATGATTGTGAATTGCAGCCAGGTTTCTCAAAACTTGAGGATTGCGATCGCTGATGACGCCGATGCGATCGATGAAGTCAGGACCAGGCAAATGTAGCTGGTCACTGGTAATGCCTTTGCATTGGTATTCGAGGTAGTGCTTTGCCTCGCTACCGAGTGCTTTTTCGATGCTATTAAGTTCTGTCATTACTGGCATGTATGCGCCTCCAAGGTCTTGCGCCCCAACGTTCAGACAAACTTACCAGCTTGATCGCACATATAGCCGAAACATACACAAACAATAAGCAATCTGATTTCAAGAAACTTCACCTTGTCATGCGGTTTGCTGGCTTCAACGCTGTGGTTTCAAGATAGCGCCGCTTTCAAGATGGAAAGCTAACTGTCTGCCCGGCGGCGCCTCAGTTCTGAATGGGCTTCGACAGCCTTAAACTTGCTGCCGATGGCAGCTTGATTGCTCGGATTCAGCTCCAAAACCCTGTTGTATGACTTGATGCATTCTTCATAAGTTTGCTCTGCATCAGACGATTTCTCTAAATTTTCCTCAAGCTCCGCCAGTTTTTTTAATGCATCGGCGCGGTCGAGATGGTCGAGGTCGATTTTGAGGATGAGCTTTTTGTCTGCCAATTCCTTGTGTATTTGCCGCAGTTCGTCATCGAATTGGCCGGGCACGACTTGAGTAACGGCTCTTTTGAGGGAAACAGATTGTTGTAATATCTCCACTTTCTCTTTGATAAGCCAGGCTCTTTTTCCACGCGGACATAGAAACAGAGGGACAAGCAGCAAGCAGAGCGCTATTTGAAAGTATGAAAGGCTGACATTTTCAGGCCAGAAATAACGAAGACCCAGAAAGCAGAGAGGATAAAACGGCAAGGCAAACAACTGACTTTTAATTACACCAAGCGTATTCTTGGCTCGGTCTCGCTGGTCATTCAGGCTGAGAATCAGCACAGAAGCGAAAAGAGGCACAATTGCTGCAGTGATAAGGCACTCGAGATCCCGTTGGTCGTTAAAGTGCGAGAACTTGTAAATTGAAAAACCGATATCAGCAACCAACCAGAGCGGCGCTAAAAAAATCGCCATGCCAATCAAAATAATGATGACCGATGTGCCGGTGTTTAGGCTTATCTTTTTGAAACTGAGTACCATCAACCAGGCACCGAAGACCAGCTGAATGATTGACAGGGCGGTAAGAGCCAACTTTGAAAATTCTTTGAGCTGCGGCTGGCTGTGCAGCGCAACCTCCAAGAATAGCCACCAGAGAAGAAATACGACGGTAGTGTCGGCCGCCATGCGCTTGTCCATTTTTGAAAGAAGCAGCCAACTGGGCTTCAGTTTTATGTCCAAATGCCACAGCAAGCCGCGCAATATCTGCGTCACCATCATTGCAGAAAATGCTAAATCCTTGAGGATGGAGTCTGTTTTAGGAAGAAAATGCACGCTGACGTCGACCAGCTGCAGGGCAAAATAGAGCGCCATGCCTAGCCCTGCCAAGACATCAACCAGAACCGCTGCGTATTTGTTGTTTTCAGCCGACATCTAAGTGTACGTGTATCAAAATCGCGCAAGCGCGCCGTTCAGTGAGTGCCCGAGGAGCCTTCCGGCCACTCCGACAGCTCCATCAGGACTCCATTGGTTGCCTTGGGATGAACGAAAGCAATGCGCGCTCCTCCGGCTCCGATGCGTGGTGTTTCATCGATAAGCTTGGTGGAACTCTCTTTCAGTTTTTTCAGTTCGCACTCGATATCCTTGACGCCCAGACAGATATGATGCAGTCCGGGTCCGCGCTGGGCGATAAATTTGCCTACGGGAGTGTCCTCTGAGAGTGGCTCTAAAAGCTCTATATGGGTGTTTCCCACATCCAATTTTGCCACTCGCACGCCTTGCTCTTCCACAACCTCGATGTCGATCACTTCCAGCCCAAACTGGTCTTTGTAGAATTTCAAAGACTCATCAAGACTTTTCACGGCGACGGCAATGTGGTCAACCCGCATGCCTCTGTCGTTCTTATCGCTCATGGACCGAATCCCGAATAGCGCTCGAAGAATTTGTGCACGTGATTGAGTTTGCGGTACTGGCTGAATTCGTCGTATTCCGGCCAGGTGCCCATCAAGCGGGTGGCTCGCTCGGAGACAGACCATTGATTGAAGGGGACCCAGACCTCGCCTCGCCATTTTGGATCATAATAGAAGCGATTGAGGGCGTCTGTGAAATTGACTGTTGTGTCGATATCGAGCACAAAAGGAGTGCCGTCCGGATTGGTCGGAAAATAGACCTGTTCACCGGGCATCGGCACCACTCTTTCTCTGGGGGCTGTGTCAGCTGCTCTCAGAGTTTGTGCGATTTTTTTGGAAGGGAAAAGGTGGAATGATTTTTTCTTGGACTCTTCGGCGGATGCCGACTGGACGGGATTTAAAAGCGTTAGTAATACTGCAGACAGTGCGCCGGCAAGTGAAATGTTTATCTTGACTACCGTTTTCAATCTGCTTAACCTGCCGATTCTTGAGAATTTTGCTATTTACGATCTTGTGGATCTTTGGCGGCGCTTGGCAACAGCGAGCGTCTCAGCCGATTCGGGTTCAATCTTGTTGTCGCCAGTCTTTCCAGAGATATCATACTTTGAATTTCGCCCTTTTGAGTATATGTTTTTGGCTCGGTTGTGCCGTCTGTCGAGTGGCAACAAAAACGCAAACATAAATTGATCCGCCTGTGTGCGATTTTCCCCTTCCAGTAAACTGACTGACTTATAAATTGGCGACCAGTGTCGGCGGCTGAGACGGAGTTAAGTGGAAGATGGCTACAGAGAATGGCTTGGGCGGCTCTACGGAGTTGTCTAACAACAAAAAACAAGGGCGCATGGGCAAGATTGCAATGACGGGATTGTCTGCTGCAGCGCTTGTAGCCTGCCAGGCAGTTGCGGCTTTGGCAGCAGGGACACCGGCGCAAATCAAATCGATCACTGTCGACAGCAATCAGCAATTGATTGTTCAATTCGAGACCAATGGCAGTTTTCCGGCCGTTCCTCACCTGCTCGACGTGCCCGGTCCGAGCCACAGAGTCGTTTTTGATTTTGTCGATGCGGCCTTAGACAGAGGCACAATGCCGTCTTCAGAAATCTTTAGCTCGCGCATCACTAAGGCACTGCCAGTCATCAAAGGCGTACGCTACCTCAATTTGACCAGCACTCCCAAACCCACGGCGCGCATAGTAATCGACTTGCCGGAAAAGTTGGAAGTAAAACCAAAGGTTGTCAAGCTGGAAGAAGGTTTGGTCGTGCTCAGTCTGGGGGACGGGGTCGACCTCTCCAAGAAAGAAAAAGAATCAGCCGAAGACGCCGCCACTAAGTCTCAAGCACAGCCTGCCAATCCCGAGCGCGTGGCTGAAGACTCTGCCCAGAACGGCTCGGTGAAAGCACCCACTCCAGGCGAGTCGACGGAAGCTGCAGAGTCAGCTGCCGCTTCGGCTCCAGTCAATGAGACAGCGCAAGCCAGGCAAACGCCCGCAGAAACTATCGCCGCCGCGCCTGCCGCTGAGGAGGCACCGCCTGCTGCCACCAAGCAGCCGGCTGCCGAAGCGGCAAATGTCGGTACTTGGGATTGGACAGCCGGTCAGCCGGCACAGGCAACTGGTTCTGCCGCCAGGGCTAAAACAGCGCAGGCAGAAGACAGCGATTCAGCAACACCGAACATTCCTGTTGTCGCTCAAAACACTCGTCCGGCTGCCGCTCCTGCTCTTGCTGAAAAGTCGAGCGTAAATGAGGAGAGCGCCATCCAGCAAGAGCTGGAAAAGGAAGCGCCCAATGCGCCTGCCGCATCCGTCCCGCCAGTTCAACTGAAGCCGGCTATGCCAGAGCCTGAAGAAACAGCTCCTGCCGCCCCTCAAGCTGCCGAACAGCCGGCTCCCACTCAAGCCGCACCGGCACAGCCAGCCGCCCCTGAAGCATCAGCTGAAGCGGCGCCGGCTGAAGCAACTCCAGTAGAGGAAGCGCCGGCTGCAGCCGCACCGCCTCCGGTGCAAAGACGCGCCGCCGTCCCCGCGCAGAAACGTGTGGCCGCGCCTGCATCAAAAGACGAGTCCATCGAGCAAGAAGTGCGCACCGAGGCGCCAGATCAAGCACCCGAGCAAGAAATTGACGCTCCCAAGAGCAGTCAAATGGCGCTGCCGGTCGCTCCCACCACCGCTGAAAGCAAAGCGGAAGCCAAAACCAGCTACAACAAAGCTGTGCAAGCTCACCTGGCAGGCAAGCTGCCGGAAGCGATTTCGGCATATCAAAATGCTCTGTCGCTCAATCCGGAATTCTCCCAGGCTCATTGCAATCTTGGTTTGATCTTCAACCAACAGCACAACTATGCAAAAGCTCTCTCCGAGTTTCGCAAAGCGCTGGCCATCAATCCCAAGGATGCCATCACATACAATGGCATCGGCGCTGCTCTGAGAGCGGAAAAAGACATGGTCGGAGCGATAAAGAACTGGCAGACAGCCGTTTCTCTCGATCCGAAATTGGCAACTGCTCACTACAATCTCGGCACCGCTTATGAGATTCAAAAAGACACGGACAGGGCCATGGAGTCGTACAAACAAGCTGTGAAAAACGACTACAGATTGGGCGAGGCATATTACCGCATGGGCTTGATCATGGAGAAGAAACATCTCAATGACGAAGCCAGCGAGCAATACTCCCGTGCGCTGAAAGTGGCTAACAATGCCGAATTTAGCGAAGATGCCAGAGTGAGATTGGCGGCTTTGACCAATAAGAAACACTAGATCGAGCGCTGAGGGCATTTTTAGAGTGCCCTTCTCATACACCAAAAAGAAGGCGGCTCTTGCGAGCCGCCTTCCTTTTCGTTTTGCTACCTCCCGGTAAAAATCTTTTGCGCAATCATTCAGCTTTTGTCCGGCTGTCGACTGCATAAACCCGGTTGTTTCAAGCGATTGGATCCGATTTGATTTTGAGAAACTTAGGCTTGATAGAATTTCAGTACTTTGCCGTGTGAGTCTGTAATCGAGTTGTAGACTCTGCCGTCATCGGTGCGGATGGTAGTTTGATAATTGCCGGTGACATCGATGGTGGTGTCAGTCGACCTGACTCCGAGCGTGATTGGTGAGCCGAATCCACGGTCGAATTGTATTTGTGCACCCGTATCTTTGTACTGTTCAATTGGATTTGAATAGTCGATATGCCGGCTCAGTATTTTTCCAGTTGGATCGGTTACTTCGGATGCATCAAATTTTGTGTTATCACCGTTCATTCCCAGTGATGAGTCTCTGAGCCAGCCTGTATAGACGGATCTCTGATTGTTGCCGATGTTTTCCTGATTGGTTTCAGTTCTGGAATAAACATAGTCGTCATCGCTGCCCGGCAATCCGGCCGCAGCCATGGGATTGAACACTCCTTTTGCATCCGGCTTGAGATTGGAGCTATAGCTGGTCAGCGCGCCATTGTTGCCGAAGTAACCTGGTGTTGCTGGTGATGGTGCAGGATAAATTCCGTCGGTGCCTGGTGCCGGAATGTTGAGTTTTTCTCCGACTGAGAGCCGATTCGGATTCTTCAACGCATTTGCTTCAGCAATTTTTCTGTAGGTTTGATCGATGTCGGTGCTGGAAGGTGGTTGTCCGCTGCCGTTTCTGGAAAGCACGTCTTTGGTTATATTCCAGAGTGTGTCGCCAGCCTTTACGGTGTACTCTGCGCTGCCATCCGGTTTGGCAACAAAGTCATGAGATCCCCCCGGTAATAAGGGCGATATTCCGCCGTAGGGAATTTCTTGCTGAATGTCGAGGCTGGATCCATCGCGAATTTGATATTTGGTGCCGTCCTGGCTGAGCGTCGTAATGCGATTGTCGTTGCTCACGGAAACAATCTTAAAGTCCTCTGGAAAGCCCAGGCTCTTCATATTTACTCGATCGTTGATTTGATTCAGCTCGGCTGCAAATCCTGAGGGATTATTTCTTTGCAGACCAAGAATCAGATCGGTGTCATATTGATAGCTTTGTCCTCTATGAGTGCCATTCATAGAGTCTGAGATTTGATCAACTTTCGAATTATCCATGGAAGTGCTCCTGGCGAAGGCGCATCACACCGAAGCGCGGGAGAGCAGCTGATGTGAGTTGAGAATGTGAGGTGCGAAGGTGGGACTGTTTACAATCACAATTTACGTCGTAAGACATAAAAATGACGTGAGAAAGAACTTTTGTTTTTGCTCAGGAGCGGATACCTCATTTGCCCATATTGTGCGGCATTCCACAAACTAGAAAGCCCACGGAAACCGTGAGCTTTCTCCCTGCGCATAGCTTTGCTTTTACACTTTGAACATGCTGGAAGGATGATGCTGTCTCCATTTGCTTCCGACGAATTCAACGTCTTTGCCGTGTGCATCCTTCTCTTTGAAGACGTTGGTACCATCGGAAACGCCTCTCAGCATCACAGTTTCTTTACCGGTTGCCGGATCGACTGCATACATGTGAATAAAGTCTTTGGAGTTGCCTGCCGAGATTGGAGACGCTGCCAGGCGCACTGTTATGTCCGAACCATCAGCGTCCTTTATGGTGGCGGTCGTCTGCCCCGCTTTCACAAGAGCAGCGATGTCCTTCAATTTGGCTTCTGCTGACGTTGCTGGATTCTGCAGGTCGAGGAGTGCTGCTGCTGCCTCCGGTGTTGGCGGTACTGCTGCGGCGGCCGGTATGTCCGCACCAGGAGGAGTGAGAGGGGCATCGCCGCCGGGCCGCTGTTCAGGAACTTCGAATGCGTCCTTTTGGGCCAGAGCGTAGTCCATTTGTGGATACATCGATACTGGATCGATCGATCCCGGAATCTTATTGTCATTTATAGACTGACCAAGCAACCTAACCAGCGGGTCATCGCTCCTTGCAGCGTCCAACACCTCGTTGTAAGAGATCTTGGAATCGTTGTCTGTATCTAGCTTGCCCCAGTCTTTGATTAGTAAGTCCGGCAACGTACCACTGTCTACCAGGCGCTGGTTGAGACCTTCGTCAAATCCGGGAGTGCCGCTGCCAATCTTAAGCTGATCGACGACTTCCTTGCGCATGGCGTCGCTGGAGGCTGAGTCACCTTGGTAATGCGCATAGTCAAAAACTTTTCCGGCTACTGCTGTTTCTTGGCTGACTTCGGCCATGTTGTTTTCCTCCAGGGAAATTCCGCCACATTGATGAGCACGGCTCATCAGTGCGGAGACGGGGGTAGCGCCCGTCCGCACCGCATGTGGTGCAGGAAGCGGGCTAAGGCGGCAAGGGGGGGTTCGATGGCAACAATTTACGTGGCAACACATAAAAACCACGTGAGTAAAAAATCGATTGTTTTTCGCGGCGCTTTATTATGCGCGTGCGTGAATGCACTCAATCTTTATTGGCGCCGCTGTTGCTCAGGCTGATTAGTTGCGAATCTTGTCTACCAAAGAAGTCGTGGATTTCTGCGGCACCAGGGGCAAGATTTTGACTTTGCCGCCAAAGGATTCGACCACCGGCGTTTCTTCGAGGTCTTCAGGTTTGTAGTCGGCGCCCTTTACGTGGATATTTGGTTTTACCAGTTTGAGAAACTCGACCGGTGTGTCTTCGTCGAAGACAGAGACAAAATCGACGCATTCCAGGCTGGAAAGAAGTTCTGCTCTGTCATCCTGATCATTGATGGGGCGGTCTTCCCCTTTCAGTTTCTTGACCGAGACGTCACTGTTTATGCCAACAACAAGAATGTCGCCCAGACCCTTTGCTTGCTTGAGAATGCGCACATGCCCGACATGCAATATGTCGAAGCAGCCATTGGTGGAGACAATTTGTTTTCCCTCACCGCGCAGCTGATCTAAACGCGCTGCTACTGTCTCTCTTGATAGAACTGTTCCCATATGACCGTCCAGTTGCCCTTTCTTGATTTTTAATCTTACCGTGGAAAAACTTGATCCGATTGCCCCAATTCTGCCAGATTTGAAAGCTAATCTGTTCTTGTAATCGAGAGACGCGCTTCCCTTCGAGCGCTTGAGGTTTACGAAACCCGCACCAGCGATAGCGGCGAGGCGCGCGCCTTTCGATTAAAAAACTTGGGGAAGATGGGGGCTGTTCTCTGCAATAAGTAGAGGACAGCCTTTCATATGAAGACTTGTATATACTAGATCGTATAGGATATAAGGCGCCAAGAGAAATAGCGCCTGGAAAGCGCTACTTCCCTTTTGATGCCGAGCTGCTTGATCAATCTGTGGTTCTATCGAAATGAGTGAGGGCTCGTCCGTGGCTCGGTGGGAGTGAGCCGGACAGACTCAATTTCCTGCCCGTCCTCGAACTCCAGTTGCCAGCCGCGCTGAATCAGAATTTCTGCGGCAATGACCAGGACATCGCGAGGGATCGGGGCTGTCAGTTTGAGCTTCATACTGAGGCTGTCATTTGTCGCCAGCCAAGCCCTGTAGGCAATCACCAGAGAAGCTGCTTCTCTTGCGGCTGTCTCCATTTTCTTTCGAATTCGTTGCTTGACCGCATTGATCTCATCGAGCACCGGAGGCTCGTTGCTAGCAAATATTGTCATCTGAGTTCCTTTCGACGAATGCGATGCCGCGCCGAAAGGCGCGGATTCTGCACCATTTCAGGTCATCCCAAGCGCCTGGGTTTGGGGATCAATGGCGACTGGTCCCAGACAAAGTAATGTGGGTAAAGCGTGACAGGACACAGCTTCACCCAGAAAGTGACGGGCTGGCAGGCAAAGCTCAAATACCAGCCGTGCTGAATCAGAAGTGCGGCGGCCTCGTTGACGATTTCGCCCGGGCACCCTTCTTCAATTGGCAAGGTCAGTTCAACTGGCAACTGAGTGAAATTCATTGCCAGATAGGCGTCAACCAGGAGTTGAGCCAATTTAAGCGCCTCTTTCCTTGTTTCTTCGGCTATGCGGGTGCGAGCGTCGGCGATCTTCTGCTCGGCCGGTGGCAGAGTAGAAGCCTGAATCGGCAGATTGGGAATGGTCCACTCTGGTTTGGCACAACTTATATGCTTGCGAGCAAAGTCCACGAGCCTTTTGCCGATCAGCAGGCAACCCAGAATGAGCAGAATCACTGCCAGGCATCCTGGACCCGAAAACAGCGAGCGCGCTAGCCAGACCAACAGATTGGAGTTGTCCATGGTTGAAGTTCCTTTCAAATTCTGGTTGAAGATTCGCTTCCGGCAGAAGTCACGGTCTCCATCCTGCAGCCTTGCTTTCGGCATGCGAGTGGTTCTACATTTGGTGGCGTGCTCTTTGTGTCTGATTGAAGAGCCGTTAGTCCTGCTGAAAAGAGACGAAAGTATTTCTAAACTGCTCTTCTAAAGTCTCTGCGATCAAGCCAATTTCGGTGGCGACGCAAGCTATCTGTCAGATTTTATGGGGAAGTATCTTCATGCAATTTGTACCGTATGCGCGCAAAACGATGAGAGTGTACACACATATACTATCAAATATAGCAATGAATTGGCAAAAACAAAAACGCCTGGCTGCACGGGAATTGCCCGCCGCCGATGGACGTTTTTGCTTTCAGTGAGCCCTGTGCGGCGCTACTGCTTCGTGATTATATTTTGGTTGGGCATGCCAGGTTGCTTACCAGAACTTCCACCTATTGAGCACACGGTCGTGGAAAGTGGCGATGTCGCTCTGGCTAACCGCGTACACATAGTGCTTCGATACCCGGCCGATTTCGTGCCCGATGTCGTCCATATGAGCGCGAATGTACCAGACCAGCCGGTAGCTCTTTTGGTCTTTCGGCAGACGGGCGAGATCGGCAGTCAGGTCTTTCTCTGTGAGGTTGCCCGTGTGCTCGATGTCGAGTTCAGCGAAGTGTGCCACTCCAAATGTGGTGATTTCTGCCGAGATCTGGCGTTCGACTGCGGCATCGGCAGAACCAGAATAATATGTCGAGACGGCACCGCTCATCGTAATGGCGAATGCCACGGACGCGCAGAAGATTGCCCCTGCGACTGGGAATTCTGAATACATATCGAGCATATGCCTGGTGATAAACCAGACTACGGCAGCGGCAATGGCTGCGATAACCACGCCGCCGATGAGAGTTCCTGTCGGTCCGTATTCGACATTGGCTGCGGCTGCCGCACCTAAGATAACAGCGACGAGAAGCGTCATCAGAGCTGCCAATATTTTGAGGAGCATTTAAACCATCCTGTTTTTGTTGGAGGACGCCGAGCCTTTGCTCAGCGTTTGCGCAAGAAGGCACCGCAGTATTCGGTGGCGTCTTCTCTTATCCTCAAGTCCGGAGCCGCTGCCAAAGGCTGGCGATATCCTCAGATCTTCTGCACGAGGGCAGCCTATCGGCAGGCGATTGTCGAAAGTTGGTGAAACAGGTCGGCGCCAGTGGATGGAGACAAGAGTGTAATGGACGGAAGCAACATCAGCGAAAGGAAGCACACTGCTCCTGTCGCGACCATGTATCCCAACTTCGGGCGCCCACGGCGGCTGAAGGACGGAACGAATCCCAAAAGGAAGATGAACCCGAGCATACCGTTCATCACGGCAGCCCAGAATGTGCCAACGAGCAGGAGGATTGGACGATCGGCGAATGTATTGCTGAACAGCCAGCCAATTGCCAGCCCTGGGACTGATAGGGCAATGGCTGCAAAGATCGATGCCAGCACTGCCTTAGTTTCGTTTCTCATAGAGAACATCCTGTTTCTGTTGATAGAGGATGCTGAACATCATGCTCAGCGTTTGCGCAAGAAGGCACCGTAGTATTCGGTGGCGTCTTCTCATATTCTTAAGTCCGTGGAGCTGCTCAAGACTGCATTTCCAGTCTCAGCGTTGACTCACCGAACCTGAAGTTCGTGCAGTGAGCGCTTGACTCGTGATCTGGTTGGAAGTTAGGGAAGTTGCGATCGGAAATGAAAAGACAAATGAATACCTCAGTCTTAGTCCTTTGCTCTTTTAGAGGCAAGGTATTTCGAGCTGTGTATTGTCTTTGCAGTGGGAAAAATCGCAGCGCTGTTAGAATTCATACAATTATGGCAACTCGCGAGCCGGAGCGGCATGTGCAAACCGCGCTATTCATGCGGTTTAGTATGACATTTCTATGACATTCGCATGACATTTCTATGACGTATTTGCGTCACTGATCAAAGAACATTTTTGCAAAAACAATGAGCGGAGTCCGGATACTGATCTATTTTTTTGAACGGAAAACGACAAAAGATAGTAGAAATAATCCTAAAAAGGAGAGTCTGGAGAGCCGCTTGCATGCGGCGGCTCTCCCCGTTGTTGCGCCTGGCTCGTAGCGAACCACTAGACAATGTCCACTGCCTTGCTGCTGCGCAGCGCCGACTGGATTGTCGCAGGCGAGATGGCGAGGGATTCCTCGCAAGCCGCTGCCAGTTCTTCTGCCGAGGCTATGGAATTTTCGTTGCAGGCCAGGCTGGCGAGAAGCCCTGATGCACAGCTTTCAGCATCGCGAGCCAGAGCTCTTATCGTCACGTAGTCCGACAGATGCTGGTCGCCGCGTTCGGCTTGCAGAACTTGACGCGCCTGCCCAAGGATGGACTCCAGTCGCGCTTTGACAGTGTCGTGTCGCTGTTGGATATTCATCGTCGTCTCCATTTTGCGACTGGGAGGCGCCTGCTTTTGAAAGGCGTCTCCTCGCATCGGTCATAGTGTCACGAGCACCACACCTTTGTGGTGCCCGCTGCGGTTGTCGTATTGCAAGTACTCGAGCAAGCCCGGGCAAGTGATGCTGTCGCGATACCATGGCGACAGTGTGCCGCCATAGTCCGCATCCAGCTGCGTCGGTGCATCCGCTGTTTGCGCCAGAAGAGCCGGTTCAAGACGCACGAGCGCCTCGAGATCCGTGCCTTCCACCAGCCACAAACCTTCGAAGTCACCAGGCTTTTGTTTGGCAGTGACGAAACTGCCGCCCAAAATCACCTGCTTGCAGCCGCACCGCGTCAGGATATCCAGCTGACGGACAAGACCGCCCGCCAGCTTTTGCCTTTTGTTTCCTCTTGCAAATCTGCCCAGAAATTCCGGCAGATCGGTTGAGTAGACGCCAGGCGGCAGATGCCCTTCAGCAGAGAATTCCGGCAGACCGGGAATTGGTCTTTGCCACAGCGCGGCGTCAGCAATCGACTGGTAAATCGAGCTGGAAGCAGCGCTGTCGCTAAAGCCTTCGAGGCTGTTCCTATTTTTGATCACTCGATTTAACCACGCCATTATTGCCTGACCGCGCATGATCAGGCGCCCTTCGCCGGTTTGTCCGGGGAGAAGGCGACCTTGCCGTCCTTGCTCATGAGCAGGAAGGCTTCGTCTTTGGCTTCCTGCCTGTATTCCTGGCTGGCGAAGAGTCCGCGCCAACCGGTCGGCTTCGGCTTCGGCACCGAGCTGGTCTTGCGCAGTTTCAGTTCGCAGCCGGGCTGCATGCGAGCCAGCACGCCCTCGGCATAGTGGGTGCCGAGGTACGGGTAGTAGGAGCTGATCTCGCTTGAGATGATGATCATGGCGCCGCCGGCGCCGAATCCGCCGGACATCTGGCTCTTCACATGCGCGCGGGAGCCGGGCGTGACATAGGTGACCAGCACGGTGTCCTTCTCGCCCGTGGACGGGATGAGCACCGCTTCGCCGCCGTCCGCCATTTCGACATCGCAGTCGAGGACGCGGGCGCCCGGATTGGTCTCGAGCAGGGCGTTGGAGAGAAACGCCTTCTTGTTGCCGATGCGCACGAAGGGACGTGCTTCGTTGTAGACGACCGGCAGGCCCGAAACAATGTCGGAGCCGATGACTTGATAGCACTTCATGGATTTCTCCAATAAATTGTGTTGCAAAACCGCATTGCCGAATTGCTTTGCGGCAGTCGAAAACGTTTATCCTTAGTGGTTCAACGACACACAAGGCGCCAAACTTCCGCGCCCCGGTGGTAGTTGTTCGCTGGAGCCGGATTACCAGTAAACCCTCTGAATGCAGCATCCATCAGTATCAGCGACGTATGGACGCTCCGGTTGTTGGGCGTTCGGACAGAAGACCGGCTCACCCTGTTCGTTTAACTTCAGGAAATCCTGGTCGGTAACCTGGTCAATGAATCTGCGATCTCTGACCAATCCGGCAAAACCGGTATGCTTTGGTTCAAGAACCGATTTGCACATGCGCACCGAAAGTACGCATCCGCGCGCCATACGAGCCAGGACGCCTTCGTTGTAGAGACTGTTTAGAAAGTTGGCCTGTCCGTTGCCGTCATTGACAATCAGCGTGCCGGTTTCAGGTCCGGTCATGCTCAGCTGCCTGTCCTGACAGCGCCAGGTAAGCGAATAGCCGACCAGGACATTGCCTGATTCTCCTCTGGACGGAACGAAAACAATCGTCCCATCTTCACGCCTTTCCAGGTCGCAGTCGAACAAGCGCTGACCCGGGTTGGAGACGAGCAACTCGTTAGACAGCCCGACTTCTACGCGCCCGATGCATACATGTGGACGCCTGGTCGCCAGGTACCTTACGGGAAGTCCGACGACGACGTCGTTTTGGACGACTTGGAAGCACTTCATTTCACTGATTCCTTCGGTGTGTTTTTGACTGTGCTCAGAACTTGTGTCCTGCGCTTTTCTTCAAGGCACGTCGAAGGTGCTGCACGTTATCAAAGGCACGTCGAAGGCAGAGGGTCGAACCGCATGCCCGAAAGCATGCGGTTCGACAATGCCGCTCTCTAACCGAGAGGCGACATGCGCGGCGCCAGAGGCGCTGCGGGCGAAGCGGCCAATCTGCCGCTTCTGCCACCGGTGACAGCGCCAACCTGGTTGGCGATGTCGAGCAGCGTCCTCACTCGAGGATGGCTGCTGTGCCGGTGTGCGACGAGGCCCCGAAAGGAGCAGGCGGCGAAGCGGAGCACCGCATCGCCGGCTCTGCGAGCCCTGATCGTGGCATCGACGCCATCAGCGCGGGCGGCGAGCACTTGCAGGCAAGCCTGCGAAAATGCGCTCTCCGCTTGGAAGATGGCGGCGGCGGCTTGGTCGCCCGCCTGGTTGGTCGGATCGGGAGCATAACGATCGCGCCTGTCGAAAAGCGGCTCCAAACCGGTGCCGATCTCCTTCAAGCGGGTCTCGAGCGTCTCCAGAGCCGACCGAACCGCGTTTGCGAAATCATGGGTCGCAATCCCAATGCCATCAGTCATGTGCATCTCCATGTTGCACTGAGTCGCCGGGATGGCGACTCTCCAAAGCGGCTCTAATGCCGCCACCCGCGGTAGGCATACCGCAGATTTCCCAGGTTGGTCTTGTCAGTGCTCCTGCGCTTTGGGCGCATTGGCATTTCTTTCGACGAGTTTGCGGTACTGATGACCGTTTATCGTCGTCACCGCCCGCGAGCGGACGAGACTGACAAGCCTTTGGTTATACGTTTTGCGAATGTGTTCTCCTGCTTCTTCGTTGAATGGCAGGTCTTTGTACAGCGACTTGATCTGGTCGCGCAGGCTTTCGCCTTTGACCAAATACATGTCGATGCCTTCGCTTCGGCATGCAGCCAGGAGTTGCTGCAGCACGTATTCGAAGTAGGGCTTAGGCAGCTTGAAGAGCCACCGGTTGCCTTTCTTCTTCAAGAGCTGGACTTGATTGACCAGCAGGCCCTTGGCCGTAGGCGACACGCCGATAGTCATGACGTGCTCTCCCTGGAAGGAGATATTCAGGCCGAACTCGCCATCGAGCCAGGGTTTTGTCTTGGGGTCTGTCGGTTCGCGCTGGAACTCACCGGTGTACTCCGCCCACCCGCGCTGGTTCATCCAGCTGTGGGAGTGGTCGAAGGTGACTTCGAATTGACCGGATACTCCCAGGTCGAAGTTCATCAACAAGCGGTGGAATTTCACAAGATGGTCCCACTCGAGCCGAGTGTGACCCCAATGCCATGCACTCAGTTTGAGCTTGTGCACGAACATGTAGAGCGGGTTGGCGTAGACCGTATCCGTCAGCGGTCCGCTGAAGAAACTTTCGTGCGCGAGGCGGGAGATTTCCGCAAACGTGCAGAACGGTGCCAACTCGAAGAGGTTGAGCCGATAACCTTCCTTTTCGATCCACTGTGCAAAGACGCTGGTGTCGAGCGGGTCGAGCCACTGCTTCCTCATGATGTCGCCGACGTCGTGAACCGCGTCAAAATAGCGCGCCGCCTTGGGAGCAGCGCACATCTTTTCGGCGATTGTTTGCGCGTAATTGTCCGGCGAACTCAGGTCGACGTTCAACTCATCCTTAGTCAATCCGCGCGGGTGTGCCGCCCGGAAAGCTTTCTCGGCAAGCCGCTTTTCCTCTTCGAATGTCTGCCTCGCTTCCCAATCGTCGGGAAGCGGAAGCGCGAGCAATTCGATGAGGGGCCGAATCGTGGTCGGCGGTGCTGGACGCTTTCTTGGCGTCTTCAGCAATTCTTCGATTAAGTCACTCATCGAATTGCTCCTGGTTGGTTTATGAAACC
>CAZHEZ010000193.1:0-15772 GCA_964531315.1 uncultured Candidatus Obscuribacterales bacterium
GAGTCGCGAATTTGCGAGCGCAATTGAGCCACATCAATAGGAGGCGCATCCTTGCGTATTCTGGCCAGCAATTCGTGGATGTTGCCCTTTAGTTCATCTTGCATTTCTTCCCATTCTTTGGAAAGCAAGAATCCGGAGGCTCCAGATTCTATGGTCGGCCCGCTCAACAGTTCTCCCACATTATTGATTACCAGGGCAACCGTAACCACTCCTTCCAGGCTCAGTGAGCGCCTTTCATTGACCGAGAAGGTGGTCACTCTTTCGCCTTGATCGCGATTGAAGAGAACCGCTTGCGCTTCAATTGTGCCAATCATCGAGGCGATGCCGTTGTCGATTTCCAGGATCTCGCCATTTTTAAGCGGGAATGTATTTGCTTGCGGAATGCCCCAATCCATCGCTAGTTGGCAGTGGTGCATGATATGCCGGCCTTCGCCGATGGCCGGGATAAAGTATTTGGGTTTGGTGATCGACAACATCAATTTGAGTTCTTCGCGACTGGCGTGTTTGGGCATATGAACGCCTTCGTGCTTGCCGTGCACGACCTGTACGCCTCTAGAGAGGAACTGATCGAGAATGACGGACATCTGTCTGACCCGTCCAGGAATGATGTCGGCGCTGTAGATGACCGTATCACCTTCTTTTACAGTCAGGTTTTCATTAGTGCCGGAAGAAAGCTCGCGCATCACTTCCATCGGGTCGCCTTCGCATCCAGTGGCCACGACCAAGATCTGCTTATCTTTCAGTTTGCCAAGATCCGCAAGCGTCGCTTCAATGGTCCGGTCATAACTCAAATTGCCGGTGAGCGCGCCTGACAGAGCTGTTCTTATCAATGTTTCGCCGATGATAATTACTTTTCGATCGTTGGCTTTGGCCAGATCGCACAAGATTTGCAGGCGGTGTGTACTGGTGCCGGGAATGACCACAATAACGCGGGCCGGAGCGCTGGCTATGTGCTTACTGAGCCCGGCCAGAACCGATCTTTCCGAGGGAGTATAGCCGTGGTTTTCAACACCGGCTGAGTCGCTTATCAAAAGCAGCACGCCTTGGTCACCGACCTGCGCCAGGCGGCCGACATCGAGGAGGCGCTTATCTACCGGGGTTTGATCGAGTTTGAAGCTGGAGGTATAAACGATGTCACCTTCCGGAGTGCCGATGCGCAGTGCGGCCGCATCGGCGATGGCATCGTTTACTTTGATCCATTCGACTTCAAAAGGACCGATTTGGTAAGGATAACGCCATTCAATCGTGTCGATTTCGGGGAAACGCTGCCCAGTTTTCTCTTTCTCCTCGCGCTCGATGAGCGACTGGGTGAGCATCGCAGCCACAAACTGGGGCGCCATGATTCTGGGCACCTTTAAGTGATTGAGCAGATAGGAAACGCCCCCCGAATGCTCTTCATGACCGTTTGTCAAAAGCAAAGCGAGGATTTTATCGCCATTGGCTTCCAGAAAGTTGGTATTGGGCAAAAGCAAGTCGACGCCCGGCAAACCCTCAGGCGGGTATGCGACTCCGGCATCGACTATGAGAATTTCTCCACCGTAAGTGATCACCCAGAGGACCTGTCCTAACTCGCTCTGCCCGCCAAGAGGAATAACAGAAAGGCTGTCGTATTTAAGGTCGGCGCCGCCAGTTACTATGTATGCCACTTTGCATCCGTGTGAGTGAAGAAATTTGTTCTAGCCGTTAAGCCAGGCAGGCTCAGCCATTTGGAGCGGCTGACCCGTAAGGGGTGCACATATTCGGTTTTTTCCTGTCTACTAAATTGTACGCGCTTCTAAAAGATTGTCGAACAGTTTAGTGAAGTGTTGCCTTTGATATCGTTTGGCGACCCAAAAGCGTAAAATCAGAGATTGGAGTTTATGTGTTGGGAAGCCAGTGCCTGTTCGAGGAAAGATGATAAATCCAAAGAGTATTCTCAATCGATTGCTGTATCCGGTTGCCGAACAACCTGATTATGCCGAGTTGCCTGCCATCGTGGAGACTGATGTCGAAACCCCGGGTGCCTCAGGCGCTACGCATAAGAGCTACAACTACCGTGAAATGCAGTCGCTAATCGACGCCGCCCATGAGTCCTTATTGTCAGCCGGTGTGGTGAGAGGCGACCGCGTCCTTTTGTCGTCACCAAATTCGGCTCGTTTGTTTGCATCGATACTGGCGCTCTGGAGAATCGGTGCTGTGGCAATCCCTGTCGATGCCAGAGTGACGGTTCAGGAAGTGCAAAATGTAGCCAGAAGGTTAAAAGTCAAGCTTTTGTGCGGTTCTACGCGCCATGCTCCTGACTTTCTTTCTCAAAATCAATGTTTGAAAGAAGGCGGTATTGGAGTCTTCGACCTTTCCACAATTTTAGAAGCGGCCAAAAATCCGGGCGCTCTTACGCAATGGCAAAGGAGCGAGTCCGACCTCAAAGAACCGGCCTTCATCATTCTCACGTCCGGAACCACAGGCGCTCCTAAAGGGGCTGTGCACGATCTACATTCCTTGATGGTCAATCTCATGGAATTGGGCGAGATGGCCTCACTGGATAGAGAAAAACGCGGCGTCCTGCCTTTGCCGCTCAGTCATATTTTCGGACTGGAAGTGACGCTCATTTGTTTTATTTTCGGGGCCTCTGTCGCTTTCTGCGACCTGACTGCCGATGGTTTCTTTTATTGCATCAATAAATACGATCCCCATATCCTGGTCGGAGTTCCGACTGTGTATGCAGCCATGCTCAATATTCCCGACGACAAAATGAAATTGAAATCGGCCCATATTTTGCTTTCCGGCGGCGCACCACTGCCGGTATCACTGGCGGAAGACTTCCTGAAGAAATTCGGCAAGAAATTGAATAATGGGTACGGCTCCACCGAGTCCAAAATTATTGCCCTCAATGTGACTGGTCCGCATGAATCAGTCGGAAAGCCGATTCCATCGGTTACGGTTGAAATCATGGGTGAAAACGAACAAGTGCTCGGCGAAGGCGAAACTGGAGAGATTGCCATCTCCGGAGCCAGCTTGATGCTGGGTTATGTGGACAACCCGGAACAAACAGCCAAAGCAATACGCAACGGCCGATACTATACAGGCGATCTTGGGCATCTAAAAGACCAGCAGATATTCATCTCCGGAAGAGCAAAGGAAATGATTGTTGTGGCTGGCAATAAAGTTTTCCCGGCCGAAGTCGAAGATGTTTTGCTCAACCATCCCAATGCCGCCGAGGTGGCTGTAATTGGTGTGCCGCACAAAAGTCTGGGGCAGACGGTCAAGGCCGTCATTGTTATTAAAGACAAGAGTCTGAGCGAAAAATTAAAGGAAGGCGGCGAGGCCAAAAAAGCAGCACGGCAGGAATTGATAAGCCAGTTCAAAGATTACTCTAAGGACAACCTGAAGCGTGAATTGCGTCCCATGGAGTGGGATTTCAGAGCGGTCGGAGACTACCTGCCCAAGACACTTTCAGGCAAAGTCGATAAGAAAAAATTGGAAGCGGTGGGAGCAACTACATAATTCAGGTAATCGTCTTTCTCTTTCGAGATGTTTCCTTGATTGACATTTCGATCGCTTCTTCAAATTCCTTGGCGGTTTGATATCGATCGTCCGGTTCTTTGGCCAGCGCCTTTGCCACGACAAGTTCAATGGGCGAACCGGCGATAATGTCTTCGCGTTCGGAAGAAAGAGGCGGCGGTGTTTCGAATAATTGTTTGGTCAAAATGACTTCAGCTGTCTCTCCTTCAAATGGTATTTTGCCGGTCAAAAGTTCGAAAAGAATTACGCCCACTGCATAGAGATCGGCGCGGGCGTCGATTTTTCTGTCTTTTAATTGCTCGGGCGCGATGTAAGCAGGTGTGCCAATTAATTTGCCGGTTTGAGTAAGACGATGAGCACCGGCGACCAGGTAGGCAATGCCGAAGTCGAGAATTTTGATGTGCTGAGTGGCGCCTTTGACGGCCTCGACCAGCACATTGTCCGGCTTCAAGTCGCGATGGATAATGCCGGCTGCATGTGCTTCTGCCAGTCCGCGGCAAATCTGGATGACTATGGCCGCTGCTGTTTTGAGATGCACCGGACCATTGCGATCGAGGGCACGTCTGAGCGATTCGCCAGCTACATATTCCATGACCAGATAGGGCTCGTGATTATTGAGCAGCCCGCCGTCGAAGACCCGAATGATATTGGGATGACTCAATTGTGCGGTGAGCTGGCATTCTCTTTTGAATCTCTCATTGGCGCGATCGTCGTTGGAAAGCCAGGCTTGCATAACCTTAATCACGACCGGGCGTTCGATCAGATTGTCGAAGGCCAGGTAGACCACGGCCATTCCGCCCTGCCCGATCACGGACTGAACGGTGTATTTGCCGCCAATGGTTTTGCCCAGTAAGCGCGAGGCTTCGACCGGTTGGATACGCGGCCGCATTTTCGGCTCGGCGCTTTGCGGTAGCCGGGAGCCGTCGATCATGCAGAAATTGGCTTCCTCTGGATACTGCCGCCCGCAATTTTCGCAGCGTTTGATCTCAGGAATAATGTCCACATTAGTGCTTGTGCTGCGCACCTCACCTTCATAATGAAAGGCACAGCCGTCAAATGGGCAATGAGTAGCGCCTTGGGGTAAAAGGCGATTGCATAATACGCAGCGACGGGTCACGATAGCCCCTCCTGGGGCTGGAAACGATTTCACACTCCACCCTCGAGATTTGATTGCTTGATAGCGCTCATATCTCATTTCTATCTTACCCAGAGCAAACTAGCCTCCTTCGACAGGGTGATTCAGGCTTTGAGATACTGTAAGTGGAAGCGCAAAGGCGAATTTTCGAAAAGTGGCAAATTTAACTGCAATTGCAAAACGGACCGGGTTTCTCGCCCTCGGCCTCGTTTGGGCAGGCACAATCCAGTGCCAAACTATCGCTTGCTGGGGGCAAGATAATGGAGGCGCCGGACAGGGGCAGTCGCAGGCGCCTGCTGATCCGAGTGCCGAAACAGCCGGAGCACAGGATTCTGGATCGGCTAGCGATGGATCTGCTGCAGATGGTTCGACCGGTTCGGGATCGTCTTCATCTGCACCAGCTGAAATGGCACCTGCTCAAGGGCCGGATGGTCAGCAGGGGCAGGCAGCGCCTCCGGATGCAGATGCCTCCCAAGCCGATGCAGCTAAAGTGGCGCCACTGCCGGAAGCGCCCCCGCCGGAGCTGCCGCAGTCAGGTTCTCAGTCTGTCCCCAACCAGGACGCCATGGCCGACACGACCAGAACCTTCGGCGCCGCGGAAATTCCCGGCTATTCAGAGGCGATGGGGGCGGCCAAAGACCCCAGCCAGGCCAAAGACAATAAACAACTGATTGAAAGTCTGCGCGATGTTTTTCCAGTCAACGGCAATCCGCTCAAGGATTTGTTTACTCCCCAGCCCCAATACGTCACCCCGCAAACATTGTTGAATCCTCAGCCCACCATGCCCAAGCCGGGAGAAGCCAATCCGCTCAAGGGATTATTCACACCGCAGCCGCAATACATAACTCCGCAGACTCTTTTGAATCCGGAGCCCAATCCTCCTTCAGGTGAAATCAATCATCTCAAGGGTGTGTTTACTGCCCAGCCGCAGTACATAACGCCGCAAACGATTATGAATCCCCACGCCCTGCCTCGATACTACGTTAAGGAGCGCCTGCCCGATCACTTTTTTGTTAAAGACGGTGCCGATAAAAAGCTGGCCGAGGAAAAAGAAGAGACGCCACTGGGACCGGCTCGGGCGGCTGATAATGCAGACTCTGCCAATACCCATCCGCTGCGCCAGGCCATGCTTTTAATCAACAGCGCTCATGAAACCGATGCGATTGCGCTGATGGACCGAGTACTGGTGCAATATCCCGGGAATTTCCAGGCCCACTATGTAAAGGCAGTGGCGCTTGTCAGGCTGAGGCGTTTCGGCGATGCGCGTGAAGAATACAAGACGATCATGCGGTTTTCGCCTGATCTAGGACTGAAGAAGCTTGCTCAAGAAGGATTGACCAAGCTGGACGAATGACCGGATCGGTCTGTCTAGATAGTCACAGGCTGGGGCAAATCGGCCCTAATCCTTAAGAACTTGGCGGTTGTCAAGAGAAAAGGATATGCTGGATATTGATGCCGGTTCTAAGGTCGCCTAGTGAATCAAGTTACCAAAGGCAAATCTGACACCAATCCACTTTCCAAAGATAGCCTGCTCAATTTCAGCGTGGCCGCGGGCTGCCTCTGGATAACCAGGCATCTTCTTCTGGGCATGCTTTTCTATTTCATGATTTGCCAGATACCGGGCATCATGGTGAAAGCCGATTTGCTCAGATGTGTTTGCATCTCACTTTTATTGTCCATGGCTGTTTTCATTGTCACCATGGCTCTGGCTGTCCTGGGCAGTCTTTCTTACGTGACATACCGGCTCTTCAAAAACTCAGAAGAATTTCTCGCCGATGCCGGCTCCCCTCAATTGGAGTGGATGGGCGACAAACGCTATACGGTGCCGTTTTTTCTTATCGGCATCATATTCAATGGCATCCTTCTAAAAGCTTTCTCCAGCTTCTATCCCAATTTGATCCTGGTGGAAGGTTGGGTGCCGGCCCTTTTGGCCGCGACCATTATTGTGATTGCCAATCGCTCTTTGCACGCCTTGCAGAAGAATGTAGTGAAGCTGTCACTGTCCGACGAAATCAAGGCAGTGCGCGGGCAGGCTTAGCCATTGGTTTGCCTAAACCAATAGCCTCATTTCTATAGCAAGACTTTAATAGCCGGTTCAATTTAAAGAACGGCAGTCTCTCTGTAGGCACCGTGCACTTCGCGCATGGCGTCGCATATTTCGCCCATGGTGGCGTAAGTTTTCACTGCTTCCAAAATATGCGGGAAAGTGTTTTCGCCGGAGCGCAGAACTTCCTTCAATTTTTCCAGCGTTGCTGCCACTTTTGCCTGGTCGCGTGTTGCTTTCAGCTTTTTCAAGCGCTCGACCTGTCTGGCCTGGAATTGCGGACCGATCTTGAGGATCTCGATCTGCTGTCCCTGAGCCTCTTCCGTAAAGCCGTTCAGACCAACAAAGATGCGATCCTTGCTGTCCAGCTTTTGCTGGAATTGATAGGCCGAATCGCCGATTTCTTTCATGAAGAAACCTTTTTCGATACCGGATATGACACCACCGATTGCTTCAATTTTTTGGAAGTATTCTTCAGCCTGGCGCTCCAATTCATCCGTCAGCCACTCGATGTAATACGAGCCGGCCAGGGGATCGGCAACAGCTGTGACTCCGGTTTCGAAGGCAATTATTTGCTGAGTGCGCAGGGCGATATGGGCGGCCTTTTCAGTCGGCAGTCCAAGCACTTCATCCATTGAGTTGGTATGCAATGATTGCGTGCCGCCCAGCACTCCGGCCAGCGCTTCGATAGCGGTGCGGACGATGTTGTTTTCCGGTTGTTGAGCCGTCAGGCTGCATCCGGCCGTCTGCGTGTGAAAACGCAATTTGAGTGAACGCTCGTCTTTGGCTCCATAGTGATCGCGCATGCGGCGCGCCCAGATTCTTCTGGCGGCGCGGTATTTGGCAATTTCTTCAAAGAAGTCGATATGAGCATTGAAAAAGAATGAAAGGCGGGGCACGAAATCATCAATCTTCAATCCCGCTTCAATGCCGGCATCTACATAGGCAAAGCCGTCGGCCAGTGTGAATGCCAATTCTTGTGCGGCTGTCGCTCCTGCTTCTCTAATGTGATAGCCGGACACCGAAATGTGATTCCATTTCGGTACTTCGTTAGTGCAAAAGACCATCATGTCCTTAATCAATTGCACGGCCGGACGGGGCGGCAAAAGATAGGTCTTCTGGGCAATGTACTCTTTGAAAATATCGTTTTGCAGGGTGCCGTTCAGTTGCTTAAGATCGAAGCCGCGCTTTTGAGCGTTGGCAAGAAACATGGCAAAGATGATGACAGCCGGACCATTAATGGTCATTGAAGTGGAAATTTTATCGAGCGGCAGGTCTTGATACAAAATTTCGATGTCTTCAAGGCTGTCTATGGCCACTCCGCAGACGCCGACTTCGCCATGCGATTTGGGATTGTCCGAATCGTAGCCCATCAATGTGGGCAGATCGAATGCGGTAGAAAGACCGGTTTGACCTTGCGAGAGCAAATACTTGAAGCGGGCGTTTGTTTCTTCCGGTCCGCCGAAGCCGGCAAATTGGCGCATAGTCCAAACTTTGCCGCGATACATATTGTTGTGAATGCCGCGCGTGTAAGGAAATTGGCCGGGCTCATTCAATTTCTCGTTGTACTGCCAGTCTTTGAGATCGTCCTTGGTGTACACGGTCTTGAGCGGAATGCCGGAGATAGTCTCGAAAGTCTTCTCCACTTTGGGTTTTGTCAGTTCTTTGACCATTTGTCCGCTCCTGATAGCCTTTGAATTTGCTTATGCATCATATGAGTTATGATCTTCACTTGTCAGTCTACAACACAGATCTGACCCTGTAATCTTTTCATAATCGAGGTGCTCTTGTCATGACATCGGCTGCGTCGGCTAAATCCGCTCAAGAATCTAGAGCTTCCGGCTCCGAACTGATCAAAGCGATTCTGCAAAGCAAAGGACCTATACAGGTATATGCGCCCACAGGCAAGGCATTGAACGCCAAAGGCTGGGTTCAAGAAGCGGCCCTGAGAATGCTTTTGAACAATCTGGACAAAGAAGTGGCCGAAAGACCCGAAGATCTCGTCGTTTATGGTGGTTCCGGAAAGGCAGCTCGCAACTGGGATTGCTTCAAAGCGATTGTGAAGGAATTGACCGAACTCGAGAATGATGAAACTTTGCTAGTCCAATCGGGCAAGCCGGTCGGCAAATTTCAAACCCACGAAGATGCGCCTCGCGTGCTGATTGCCAATTCCAACCTGGTAGGCAATTGGGCCAACTGGAATTATTTCCGGGAGCTGGAAAGAAAAGGTTTGATCATGTTCGGTCAAATGACGGCCGGATCCTGGATCTACATCGGCACACAAGGGATCCTGCAAGGCACTTACGAAACATTTGCCGCCCTGGCCAGGAAACACTTTGCCGGCTCGCTCAAAGGCAAAATCGTTCTGACGGCCGGACTGGGCGGCATGGGCGGCGCTCAACCGCTGGCTGTGACGATGAATGACGGCATCGCTATCTGTGTTGAAGTGGACGAAAGTCGCATCGACAGGCGCATTGAAACCAAATACCTGGATGTTAAAGCTTTCAATCTAGAACATGCTCTCAAACTGGCTAATCAAGCCAAAGAAAAAGGCGAGCCCCTTTCCATCGGTGTTTTAGGCAATGCTGCTGAAATTTTGCCTGAGCTTTTGAAACTCAAATTTGTGCCGGATGCTCTGACAGATCAAACTTCAGCCCACGATCCCTTAACCGGCTATGTACCCAAGGGCTATTCGTTGGAAAAGGCTGCTCAATTGCGTTCTAGCGATCCGAAAAAATATGTCGAACTTTCCACGCAATCGATAGTCGAACATGTCGAAGCCATGCTGGAATTTCAAAAGCGCGGCGCCATCACTTTTGACTATGGCAATAACATCAGGCAGGTAGCCTTTGATAAAGGTGTTGCCAAAGCCTTTGATTTCCCGGGTTTTGTGCCGGCATATATCAGACCGCTTTTTTGCGAAGGGAAAGGGCCGTTTCGCTGGGCTGCTCTCTCAGGCGATCCGGCTGATATCGATCGAATTGATAAAGCAATCTTGGAAAGCTTCAGCGACAATAAAGCGCTCTGCAAGTGGATTAAGATGGCTAATGAAAAGGTGGCCTTCCAGGGTCTGCCGGCTCGCATCTGCTGGCTAGGCTATGGAGATCGTGCCAAACTGGGGCTGATCATCAACAAACTGGTAGCGGCAGGCGAGGTGAAAGCACCGATTGTCATCGGTCGCGATCACCTGGATGCGGGCTCGGTTGCCTCTCCCAATCGCGAGACCGAGTCGATGAAAGACGGCTCGGACGCCATTGCCGATTGGGTGTATCTAAACGCCATGATCAATGCAGTGGGCGGCGCCAGCTGGGTTTCCTTGCATCACGGCGGCGGCGTCGGCATTGGCTATTCACTGCATGCCGGCCAGGTAATTGTGGCTGATGGCACAATTGATGCGGATCGCAGACTAAAACGGGTGTTGACCACCGATCCGGGCATGGGCGTGATCAGACACGCGGACGCAGGCTATGACGAAGCCATCGAGTTTGCCGAAAAATCAGGCGTGCATATTCCCATGAAAAAAGACTAGACCAGGCACCTGGAAGCATTACTGAAACCCGAGCTGCAGTTCGAAAATCCAATCGTCAGGCACTGGGAAAAACGAACGGCAGTTTTTTTCCAGTGCCTGTGCCTTCAGTTTTTGCATGAGTGACCCGACCGGCTCTAATTTCTTGGCGGCCCGGGTGGAGGACATGTCGCGGATATACAAGATGTCAAGGGTTTTACCTCCTATTAAATTACTTTTTGCCTGCCACTTCACTTCCTTTTGCCTGAGCAAGATATGATCGGTAGAGTCAGGTAGAGTTTCTTCAAATCCTTTCTGGTTCTTGCTTTTCGAAATTTCTGGTACGAAAAATGGGGCGTCTGGTTCAAAAGTTTGGTGGCACGTCGGTAGCAGACGTCAAAAAAATCCGCAAAGCGGCAGAAATTGCCGTCCAAAATGCGTCGGATGGAAATGAAGTAGCGGTTGTGGTTTCGGCTATGGGCCACACCACCGATCACCTGATCACGATGGCGGAAGAGATTTCCGACAGCCCGGATGCTCGTGAGATGGACATGCTTTTGTCAACCGGCGAGCAGGTTTCTATTGCTCTTATGACCATGGCTATTCAGTCGATGGGCTGGCAGGCGCGCTCGTTCACGGGTCAACAAGCCGGCATTATCACGGGCACCAGCCATGGTACGGCCAAGATTCGCGAAATCAGAGCGGATAAAGTCGAGTCCAGCCTCCGGCGCGGTGAAATTGCCGTTGTGGCCGGATTCCAGGGCATCACCGACGGCAACGATATTACGACATTGGGGCGGGGCGGCTCAGATACAACGGCAGTTGCTCTAGCCGGTGCACTTTCGGCCGAGCGTTGCGATATCTACACCGATGTGGCCGGAGTCTACACTTGCGACCCGCGCATCGTCCCTGACGCACGCAGGCTTTCTGCGATCAGTTACGAAGAAATGTTGGAATTGGCGGCCACGGGCGCACAAGTGATGAACGCGCGCTCAATTGAGATGGCCATGGATTCTCATGTGCCGATTAGAGTGCGCTCAACCTTCCATCCGGAAGACGCAGGCACTTTGATTACCAATCGATTGGTTGCGCCTGAATACACAGTTTGCGGGTTGTCGCTCGATCTCAATCAAGCCTCCATCAATCTCAAGTGCCCATCTCAAGACGTCGATGCTAAGCGGGTTGAAGGTGTTTCGTCTTTATTCACCCGCCTGCAAGAACTGAATATTGCCACAGACATGGTCATGCTTCTGGCCCGCGAAGATGAACCCTGCCAGGAATTTGCCTTCACAGTCGAGAAGCGCTCAGTGCCCCGCGTTCTTTCAATCATAGAATCGCTCGGCAAAACTCTGGGCTCGCCGCATATTCACTGCGACACCGACATTGCGCGTATTTCCGTGGTCGGGCGCCGCCTGACCAGCCGCCCTGAAGTAGTGGCTACTGTTTTCGACCAGTTGAGCACCGCTTCAATTCCAGTATTGATGGTAACCTCGGCAGATTTGCGAGTAAGCATCGTTGTGCCCGCGTCGTATGCCAGGGAAGCTGTCAGGCTGGTTCACGAGCGTTTTAACCTGGCCGATGCCAGCAAAGACTTCGCTCCTGGAGCCCCGTGAAGCCTTTATGGACTACGATTCGGGCTTTTCAATACAAAACTTCGCTGAAATAGATTTGCAGATGGCAGGCGTTTAAAATAAAGAGTTTCTCAAGCGAAGTTACCAGAGTCCAGAGGTTAAATACATATGCCATCATTCGACAACTTTTTCAGCAAGGTCAAAGACGCAGCCAAAGATGCAGCTGACAAGACCGGCAAACAAGCGAAGATAGCCAAGCTCAAGATCAATATCAAAACCCTTGATATGGAAAAGAACAGACATTTCCAGACCATCGGTTTGCGCACATTCATTCTCTGGACCGAATCGAGAACGCTCGATGGACTGGTCGATCGCGTTCATGACGAATTGACTCAAATTGAAAGAGCAGAAGCAAGAATCAAAGAATTGGAAGAAGAAATTTCCGAAATTCAAGCCGGTTCGGTGGATGTAGCCGACGTGACTGACGAGGAAGAAGGCGAGAAGTAACTACTTGCGCATTGCGGTTGCCCAAAGAACCGCAAACGCTCGACAATGAGGCCACATGCAAGCATCAAAGCAAGTCCGCCCGGGTCAGTTTCGAAAAGCAAGCCCGGATTTGCATCGAGAACTGAAGCAGAAGCCCGGTAGAAATTCAGGTTGGACCTTTGCTTTATTACTTGCCCTTGCCCCTCATCAATTCTTCTTTTCCGGGCCTTTCAATTGGGCATCTGCCGATACGATGTCGCCTAATATCACATCTGGTGGCAAGGTATATTCGGAAGAAAGGCCCAATAAAGAGTTTTTCGGCAGCGGCATGAGCGGCAGGCTAAGTGAAGCTTCCTACCTGAGATTCTCAGGCGAACAGGCTATGGACGACGGCGATTTGCCTCTGGCTTTGAAAAAATTGGGCAAGGCCGTGCAACTTGATCCCGGCGATCCGACCGGCCACATGATGTATGCCCGAGCCATGACCAGCAAGATCAATCGCGCTTTGAGAAAAAACGAGCACATCGATGAGGAATTGATCTCAGATTGTATCGAGGAATGGACACTGATCTGGCGGCATGACGCGGACACCTCCGAGCAAGCAGAAGCGAAGGCACAGGCGCGGCGGCTGGCCAGAATAGCCAAAATGATCAACCTGCAAAGCCAGGGCAAACTGGCAATTAAAGACCGCAAGAAACTGGAACGCAAAAATGCGCCGGCGCTGGCTGACCGTGATGAACGGAAGACCGACGACGAAGAGTTTCAAAGTATGGCCAGCAAAGAAGGTCGAAAGTTAGCCGGACGAGATCGCCCGGCTAAAGAAGACCAATAACAAAAAGCCCTTAGCGGCTAGGACTTCACAGCTGCCTTTTCTTTGCTGTCGGATTTCTGCCCTGAATGGCCGTAAACCGGCGTCAGCCAGTGCATGTATTTCTTTTGTTCGCCTCTGCACATTGAGACATAAAAGTCTCTGATCTTGCCGGTCATTTCGCCGCACTGACCGCCTGAAATTTCCCGCTTATCAATTTCGATAATCGGCGCAATTTGGGCTCCGGTGCCGCAGAAGAAGAGTTCGTCGGCAGTATAGAGTTCGCTTCTATCGATTTGGCGAGTTACGGTGTCATAACCGAACTCATTTTTTGCGAATTCCATAATGCTACTGCGGGTGATGCCTTCCAAAATGTTTTCCGTAATCGGTGTGGTGATCAGCTTGCCATTTTTGACCATGAAAATATTCATGGCGCTGCCTTCAGAGACATGACCATTCTCGGATAAAACTATGCACTCGTCGAAGCCGGCCAGGATGGCGTCGGTTTTGGCAAGAGCGGTATTGGCATAGGCGCCGACGATTTTTCCTCTGGCCGGAATGGCATTGTCTTCAACCCGTCTCCAGGAAGAAACTTGAACCTTCAATCCCGGTGCGCCATGAAAATAATCGCCGAAGGGTACCGTAAACATGCAGAGGTCGCTTGGATTGTCTTCGAGGCTGGGACCAACTCTTTGTCCTGTTTTGTAAGCGGCAGGGCGAAGGTAAGTGTCGGTTTTCGGTTCGTTCTTCTTAATCAGTTCGACCGAGAATTTGCACAATTCGTCCACTGAATATTTGACGTCATCAAGGTGCATGATCTTCATTGAGTCTTTCATGCGCAGGAAATGCTCTTTCAAACGGAACAAATACATCTCGCCTTGAGCTTCATTCCAATAACCGCGAATGCCTTCAAAAACAGCAGTTCCATACATGAACGAGTGATTCATGATGCTGATTTTGGCATTCTCCAGCGGAACAAAGTTACCTTCGAAGAAAGCATATTTGTGCGTTTTGCTCACGTACCTACCCTCTGTGTGTTTACCTTAACTACCTGTTTTTACTCTTGTCCCTTGCAGAATTGAATGCGATCGGTGACCAGCTTGCGCTGGCTGGAATCGGGCTTGAGTTCGAGATATTTCTCAAAAGAAACGACTGCTGATTTGTAATCCTTGTCACTTTCAAGCATGCAACCCAGTTCGTAATAAGCATCGGCGTAATTACCGTCGCATTGAATTGCCGCTCTGAATTCACCTTTGGCTTCATCAAGCTTGCCCAGGCGCTTGTACGATCTGGCCAGCATCGTCCTCAGCTCTGCCGAACTGGGATACTTTGTGACCAGCTTCAGGAAGGCGTCTTGGGCGACCTGATAATTGCCCTTCTCAAACTCCTGAGTGGCCTGAGCCATCGGCTTGGCATATTTTTCTGCATCAGTGGAAGCTTCTGCAAAAGACAACGGGCAGAAGACAAGCAACACCTGGATAAATGTGCAAATGCCTGTCTTCTGCAAAGTTGGTTTTCTCATTATTTTGTTGTCGTTACTTTCTTAAGTACGGTACCGGTTGTGGTCATCGTAGTCTTCGGTTGGGCAGCAGGTGCACCTGCTCCGGAGCCGGAATCAGGCAAGGGGGTGATGACGACAGCCGATACGTCGATTGTCACCTTTTTCACCGCATCGCCCACTTTGACGCCGCCGCCTTTGGTGATGTCACCGGTTGAACTGTCTTGAGCAATTTCCTTGATTTTGATCAGAGCGATAGTGCTCGACATTTCCTTAAGGACTTTGCCCGTGACCGGATCTTTGATTGTCTTGTAGGGACGGTCAACTTGCAGGTGGTCACCCACTGCCATGCCGTTTTGTTTGCCGACATTGACGATCACTTCGCGTCCGGTCACATCGGCCACTCGACCTTCAACGTTTTGCAGAGCCAGAGACTGGTTGTCTGGGATTTTTGCGGCCATGGCGATCATTTGGGTGCCCATCTGCTCGACAGCCTGATTAGTTGCCTCACCAGCCAGAGAAGTAGAGAAGTCTGTCGAGTCGCAATCATAAGAACCGAAAGAGCTCGATGCCTTTGTCGACTCGCCCATGCCGTGGACAGCAGCCAAAATTTCACCGGTATTCGTATCGGTTACTGTTGCATCGATGGCTGTTTTTGCTTTCTGTTTGCGAGAACTGCCGTGGAAGCCACCGAACAAACTACCCACACCGCCTACATAAGGGATGGAGACTGGAATCGGCACTGATGGAGCCGAGTATGATGTGCGCTTGTCTTCAAAGCCGAAAGCAGTGATGGTTCCGTATACAACCGCGTCCACGCCGAGCATTTTTCCGATTTTGTTGGCGGTGGCCGCATCGGCTCTGTCACTGACAGAGAAATTTTGCTCTTTCAAAATGGCGTCCAGGTGCTGGCGGTCGATAATTGAATAGGTGCCATCATTGACCAGCTTGGTGATCAAAAGGCTGGCGACGCCTTTTCCAAGGTCATATCCGCCCAGAGAACCGCTGACTGCACCGTATTCAAACGGCAGGACGGCGATTCTGCGCTTGGGACCGGCCATTGCCGCCTGTGGTATCAGTGCCGCCGCCAGTAGCATCAGGATTGCGCCCAGCGCAATCGTCCTTCTTGCTTTCATTGAAAACACTCCTTAAATCCAAATTTCACGAGCCCGTCTCACCTGTTGAGTCTCCGTTATCCAAATGCTCGCTTAATGGCAAGACCTC
>CAZHEZ010000194.1:0-15723 GCA_964531315.1 uncultured Candidatus Obscuribacterales bacterium
AGTATGCCCAGCCCCAAGAAATAATCACGGTGCTGCAAAGTTAAAAGACCCAGGAAAAATAGAAACCAACCTTGTTTCATGGCGGACTCACGTTATTTTCACTTAGCCACAAGCAAAATGGCCTTCAGGAGTTTCTATCACGAACTGGCAAGTATCTTTTGCTTTTTCGTATTTCTGCCATAGGCAGCATTTCTAAAAACCGATATTTTCATGATTACTATATCCTTCCCCCAATCTAATCACCGCGAGATCATTGCCATGATCGGCAGCTTTTGCCTCATCCGGCGCACAGGCGCAGGAGGGCTAAATGATTCCTAGGCCCATTGTCGAAGCTGTCATCAAAGCAGCAGCCGAAGTAGCCGGCGCGGAAACGAAAGTGGTCGCCAATCCTCTGGCCAACGAAGCAGCTGTAACACTGAGTTCCCCGGCAGCAAAAAGCGCTCTGGCCGCCCCTGCCATTGTCGGACGGGAAGTGACAGGAGAAGCGGCTCGAACTACGCTGACATTGAATCAACCCGGTAAAGCAACATTGACTTTGGGAGAGAAATTCACACCGGCAAGCGGATTTAAGCCGCAAGCATCAGCTGATACGATGAGGGTGCCAATGCAAGGCGGCCGTTCTACGCGTCTTGTGGAAATTGAAAGAGTCGGTACGCGTTTGACGGAGCGCACTGCCAGAACCCCTGCAAATAGCAACAGCATCTTCCAAACCGAAACCGAAGCAGCAGGATACATCGACCAGGCTGTCAAAAATCAAGGAGCCGTGCTGCGTCACAATACTATGACGGCTGAAAAAAGCCCTGATGCAATCGGCAAATACGCCCAACTGAGCATCTTCAATCCACTCAAAACTCGATTCGACATGATCAATAAAAACCCGAATATGCGGCTAATTGCGACCGCAGACGGCAGCGCCACCGATCTAGTTGGCGGTGATTATGTGCTCTTTGACAGAGGCACGAAAAATTACTGGCTTCTTGACTCCAAGCCCCTTTTCGATCAAAGCAAGATGGTGCCGACCGCTCGTTCAAATGGATTGCTTGAATATCACAGCGACTGGTTCAGACGCACAGCGAAAGGCTGGACACATAATCCCAACGACAATGAGTTCCGCAACTTCATTAACGCCGGTGCCAATAATCTGGTCAGACTGACAGATAAACCAGCCTTGTTCAATCTGACAAGAGTACCGCTGCCTTCCATTTTGCCAGGCAGCCCTCAAGAAGCGCTAGTTGGTGTAGAACGCTTCCGGAACGCACTTTTGCGCAGCGGAGACGGCCACTTAAATGCCTACGGACAATCATTGAGTGGCACAGTTAAATTCCTGAATGGTCCGCGCGCGCAATTCGGCCTCTAGGCTACCGCGGTAATCCTCAAGCCTCTTGTCTAGCCGTTTTGCGCAACTAATGTTGCTCTGTCTTTTGTATGCTTTACTGGTCGGCTCTGACAAAACCGATGGAGGACGTATGTCTACTAAAGCAGATCCGATCCCGAAAGGTTATCACACGATTACGGCATCTCTTGTGTGCAAGAACGCCTTGGAAGCCATAGAGTATTACAGCAAAGCATTCGGTGCAGAAAAGCGTGACGTCTGCATGAGCCCTGATAACAAGCAAGTTATGCACGCCGAAATGAAAATCGGCGATTCCATTTTCATGCTCAATGATGAATTTCCGGAAATGGGTTGCAAGTCACCGGCCTCACTGGGCGGCACCGGCGTCAGTCTCTGGCTATATGTCGACAATGCTGATACCTGGTTCGACCGCGCCGTCAAAGCCGGCTCGAAAGTGATCATGCCGGTCGGCGACATGTTCTGGGGCGATCGCTTCGGACAAGTCGAAGATCCCTATGGCCACAGATGGAGCATCGCTACTCACATTAAGGATCTGACCAAAGACGAAATTCAAAAAGGTCAGCAAGCCTGGGCCAAACAGGCTGCCATGGCAAAATAGCCAGAACATCAACAAAGATCGTGGAAAAACCCGCTAACATTGCGGGTTTTTCTTTTTGCACACTGCACCATATTTGGTGCCGGAACGGTGCGCTTGCTAAAAATTCGATTCTAGCTGCTTGTTAGATTTTCTCGATCAAATCTCACAAAAATTTTTGTCAGGAAAAATCGAGAAAATCTAACAAGCTGTTTTAATTACAAAAAGCGGCATAAACCAGTCCCAATCTGGGTTCCGAGCAAATTGAACTTTTTGCTTTTCCAGTACGTATACATACATAGCAAACTCGCGAGGAGATCAAGGTGTCGACCGCCCGCTCTATTCGTGGATATATGAACCGGTTGCCAGCCGGCCAGATTTTCTCGACCAGAGAAGTGCTGCACTATGGCTCGCGAGCCTCAGTTGATCAAAGTCTTTACCGGCTGGTTCGCGATGGAATAGTAGTTCGCCTGGCGTATGGTTTATTCAGAAGACAGATAAAAGGCATGAAACTTCCATCCGTAGATGAAATTGCCATTGCCAAGGCTAAGGCCTTCGACAAAATAATTTTCGTACACGGCAAAGATGCCGGATTTGAGCTAGGTATAGAAGAATCTCCAAATAGAAAGAAAATCTTCTATGTTCCCGGCTCAGCAAGCAGTTCATTCTTGTGCTTAATCCAGGGGCAAAGGGTCTACTTCAAGGCGACGGCAGCCAGAAGACTTTATGAGGGCAACAGTCGGGTCGGCAGGGTGATCAGAGCATTATGGCAGCGCGGGGCATCGGACATTGACTCTGCAGTGCTCAAGAAGGCCACCATCAACCTCAATCGAGACGAGATCCGTCTTCTCAGGCTGGCTGCTTTTCGAGTACCGTGGTGGTTAGCTCGTTTCACCAATCACGTGGCGACAATGGCTGGAAAGGTTGCCACCTGAACTCTAATGCAGCGAAATCCAATTCTACTATTTTATGTCGTTTTAGAAATACAAAGCAAGAGCGACCAAAACCTCCAGACTTTTATGCCGGGAAGAATTGATCGCTCCACTATTTGGCTATTGTCTAGCCTCTGCACTAACACTGATCGTCTCGATTGCTCAAGACTGGACTTCATCTCCGGAAGGAAGCGAGAGTCTGAAATAGACCACGCTTATGAATCCGATTACGGCTGTCATGACTGCTACAAAGGGGTCAGGTACAAGTGAGTACCAGGCCCAACTGTGCGCAGCAGCCAGAAGAAACACCGCAACATATTCAACGAAGCCTTTCATGGGAAAGCGGCTGAAAGACGCCGCCCAGAAAAACAACGCTTGAAGAATCAAGCCAGTGAAAGAAGAACCGAGAATGAACACGAGCAGGTACAGAAATGCCAAAGCTTGAAGCATCTCTCGGCTCCTTTCACCTAGTCCTTTGCGCAGAATGCCTTTTGAAGCGCTTCTACGAAAAGTCAGTCAGGCAATGGCGTTGCCTTATTTCTTGTTCTTCTTCTTCTTGCTCTTGCAGCAGTCCTTGGCGTCGGTCGTGGCGTGGTCGGCGCAGGTGCCGGACTTTTTCGAGTCCTTGCAGCCGCAGCCCTTGTCGCCCTTCTTGCCGTCCTTCTGCTTCATTTTCTCGATGGCCTGACGATCCTGATCACGAGCCCAGCGATCCTCTTCGGCTTTGCCGCGACCACTGAGAGGGCCTTTATCCTGTGACATTGGTAAATCCTTTCGTTTGCGATTTGCAGGCTTGTTGATCCACACACAAATCTCTTGGCTACTCCACTTCCTAAACCGAGGCACTGAAAGTACTCGGCTCAATCCAAAACGTGCTCGCCAAACAAAGACACCGTCGGTATCTAAGAAGCGAGAGGCTCTCTTGAAATGAGATTAGGTTTTGGTCTTGATAAAGAAGGAAGGTGAAGCTGAGAGTATGAGTGAAACGGAATCACTCTATGAAATAAACTCTCTGAATTAGGCAAAGCGGTGCTAACTTTTGCAACTTTGTCGCCCGCAAAGCAACTTCATAAAAGGGAAAAGGCAGACAGGCAAGCGTTTTCGACGGCTGAGACCATTCTCGTCACCGTTGGCGCAGATATAAAAGCACTTGAAAACCAACAAGTGCAATGGACTACCCAAGCTGAATTGGAGTTATTGGCCAATCCCTAAGCCGGCAAGCAGTAAATATGTTTGCCAAAAATACCCACACTGCGACTGCTTGAATTGCAAAATCTGCCAAACTGAAATTGAAAGACAGCAATAGATGACCTCCCCAAAAACTGCTTTAGTAACTGGCGTATCGCGCGGCATCGGGCGCGCCATTGCGCTGCAATTACTCTCTGAGCAATATCGTGTTCTGGGCACTTATAACAGCAACAAAGCAGAAGCAGAGCAGTTGTTGAAAGAATCCAGCGCTCTGGAACTGTTTTGCTGCAACTTTTCCAAACGCACAGAAACACTGGCTCTGCTTGAGAAATTGAACAATTACAAGATCGATCTTTTGGTCAACAACGCCGGTATCTGCCAGATGGAAGATCCAAACTCATTCGATATGCAAATCTGGGACAGCACCTTGGAGATAAATCTCAGCACACCGCTCATCCTCTCCATGAGACTTTTGCCGGACATGCCCCCGGGCTCCACAATCATCAATATCGCCAGCACCGATGGTTTTACCGGATCATTCAATAGCATTGCTTATGCAGCCAGCAAGGCAGCTCTAATTAGTCTTACCAAAGGGCTGGCCAATCTGGGCGGAAAAAACAACGTGCGCGTCGTCGCTATTGCTCCAGGCTGGATAAACAACACCGGAATGAACAGCCCCGTTTCCAAAGAAGCGGCAGCACTTTCTTCTCTGGGCAGAAATGGCGAACCTGAAGAAATCGCGGAATTAGTAAGCTTTCTTGCCTCTTCCCAAGCCAGTTTCATCACCGGCACAACTATAGTCGCAGACGGGGGATACACCTGTGTCGACTACATTATGAAGAAAGAAGCTGAAGCGTGAAGAAAAAAAGTATACAAATTCATCTGAAAGACGGAATCTGAATGCTAGAAGAACACTTCTTCTCCTGTCCTTATTGTTGGGAAGAAATTTCGATGTTGCTCGACCTCAGCTCCGGCGGTCAACAATATGTAGAAGACTGCGAGGTATGCTGCCATCCTATTTCTATTTCTTTTCAAGCCGAAGACGGCAACATCACTGATTTTTCAGCCGAGCCTCTGCAACAATAGATTCTCATGATCAAATTAACCATCAACAACGTACCGACTCTTTTCATCAAGGCTTTCACGCCTGAAGATGTAGAAACGATTATCGGCTTCGTTCGTGAATCTTTTAAATTTCACGCCTCCAGCCACAACTCCATTTTGTTTATCGACACTCCGATTACCAACGCCACGGTAGAGGCAGTGGAAAGATTGAAGCAAGAGCGATTTGACGTTGTTTTCCGCGACCATCACGGCATCGACGGCGAGCCCACAAACGATCGCGAATTACGCGTCGTCAAAGCAACGAGCAAACTCAAGCAGCTTTTGGGAGACAAATGCACAATCACGGTTCGACGCCTTCATCCTGCCTGCAGCACCCTGGTTGAAGAAGGTGAATTCGCTTCGGCTATTTGCATTATCGCCGACCCGGATGCGGATGGTCTAACAGCAGCCATGAAGGCAGCCGGGATCACATATCCCGGTCTCGATGAAGATGCGGCAAAACTTGACGGTGAGCCGCAATTACAGGTGACGGGCACGCCAATCAGCCAGTTGCTCGCTAAAGGAATAGCCGTCATTCCCTCTTATGATGCGACAAAACCAAAGGAAAGGGAAATCGCCCATCAAAAATTATTTTCCGATTGGCTCAAGGCTGTAAGCGGCAACGAGGCTGCCTTGAAACGCCTGGAAGAACAGGTTGCCGCTTATGATGAAGCTGTCAAAGTTTCCCATATTCTGGCCAAATCAGCCCTGTCCATAGCACCAGGGGTGGTGCTGGTCGATGTGGTAAACAAGCCCTTATTCGATCCAGGAACTCTCAATGCTTTGCTGGAAACCGACCCTGAATGTCGCATTACCGTCATCCGCAAAAATCTGGGACCAATTGCTGCGGTGCACGGCATTCAATATAGCCTGGCCGTGGCCAAATCTTTCCAGAAGGCAATCAACTTGCACGACCTCGTTCCCACAGACGCAAAATCAAGTCCGGAAGGCGGTATCATCTCGAATGTTTCCTTTCTTTTGCACATATCAGAAGATGTCTGGCAAAAAGAAGTGCTGCCCAGGCTGAAAAACTGTTTTAAACTTCCATGCTGACCAGCCGAAAAACCAGAACCGGTCAATAAACCTGCTAAATACTAATCAGCGCCCAGGCCGCCTTCAGGCTAAATGGAACATTTTGCGTGCCCTGTCTACCCAGGTGGGCTTTTCTTCCATGGCTTCAGTGAGCATGGCAGAAGCACGATCGGCAATTTTGTGATCGGCTTTATAGGCGGTCTGGTAGCCGTCAATCTGCCCCTGTACGGCTCCCGGCTCTCTAAGAAGACCGGCTACCGTGACGTCTTTATTGACCAGCGCACCAAAAACCGAGGGCTTCAGCCCGGCGGCGATGGCACCATGGTCCAGCATTTCTTTGTTCATTACCGGCTGTGAACTAATGCCGACGCTGGCTACATGTTCGGCCGACAACTGCTCAACAACGTCTGCGCCGGTTACCTTACCTGTCAAATCACCATCAACGAAGGCTGCTTTGAAGCGCTCCAGATGAACCGAGACAACATGCCCGTCCGGCGCCAGCGCCATTCCAGACTTGAGAGCCTCGGTGTCCTTGGCCCCGGCCAACCAGGTGACCTTTGAGCCTTGCTCTTCCAACGCTTGTTTGATTGCTTTGCCAAAATAAGGACTGTCTTCCACTAAAAGAACTTCTGTTCTGCCCTCCGGCAATAATTTTGCCAGGGCTGGTTTTCCGGCAATCACCGCCGCCACTGCCAGGGCTGCTCCGCCCACCACAAGTGCCGTTTTGCCCGGGTTTTCATAGACATCTTGCCACAAGGAGTGAGGACCTTCGCCGGAGTCGTGCTGAACAATATTGGCGTTGGTGTCCGCTACCATCTTTTGCGCCAGCGCGCCGCCTTCAAACACAGATCCCGTCTGGTTTGTACCAGTCATGAGAGCTCCAAATTTTTCGCAGGAGAGGTTAAGTCAGCAACACTCTAAAACCAGAAAAGATTAAACGCACTGGGGAGACTACGAGCAACAAATTAAGAATCAATCGAGCCTTTTTCAATCACAAATCTGCCCCTGCTGAAAACCATTCTCTTGCTGCCTTCAATCTGCACCATATTCAATACCGCTATTGAAATGCTGCCTTGTTTCCTTTCGGACACTTTTACCTTTGAGAGACACTTTCAAGACCACAAACTGATTAGACGGGTAGTTGCAGTAGTAGACATACACCAGAAATCTTGCTTAACATTCGTCTTGGTATCTAGGTGGAGCTGGCAATCGCAGGAAAGCAATATCGATGGAAAAACGAGACCCCGGTTTCATTTACAAGCTTTTCGCCATTTCACTTTGCCTGCTCATCCAACCCTGGTACAGCTGTGCAGCCGTTCTCGCCCAGGGGGCGTCTCTCACACCCGAAGCAGCACAGGCTGCCGATATTCTCGGGATTCGTCAGGAAGCTGAGGCAATCGCAGCGCAAAAAAGAGGATCTGCCTCCGCTCCGGACAGCCAGCAACTATTCGCCAGTAAAGCCCTGGTTTTGAGAAAGATCTTGCAAGGTATTTTGCAGATTCAGGCTGCTGAAAACCGCCTGGAAAGTGAAATGGCATACACGTACGATCAGGTCGCAAAACAGCAAAGAAAAACCAACACGGTAAACCAGGCTTTCAATATCCTCAATTTCGGCCAACTGGGTGCTTTATATGGGCTGATGGAGCCTATTTCCAGAATCCACAAGCAGTTTATCCAATCAGCGGTTGGCACTTGTACGGGCTCCGGGCTGGCGATTGGATTGCCCTGCCTCAACATCATCTACAACAAGTTTTCCAAGGCTTCTCACCTGACTCCGCCTGCCTTCATATCACACACAGTCTCCGGTCACGCAGTGGACGGCTCCAATTTGCCGCCCTTGATTGCTCGGTATATGGACCTGCCCGCGCCAGGAAGCAACGTTTCGCGCCGAGAAGCTCTCAATTCTCTCTGGCAAAAACGATACAAAGCCGACATGAACAAGCATGAGACCCTTTGTGCGATAGATGACGGAAAGCCCAAATCGACCATTCTTTTAAACTCGAGAATAGTTTTGCTGTGGTCGTTGTTCACCACCATTCAGGGCTTCGACAAACAGCTTCTGGCCTTGCTCACGCAAATCTCCGGATATGAACCGCTGAATGAACTGGCCCCTAATTCTAAATACGGCACTTTTACAGGCTTGAGCGTGAATGCTGATGAAGCTGCTCGCTTGCTGCATTTGGAACCACTGGTAGCCGAATTGAAAGCAGCTGACTCGACTACAAGCAGCACGAGAAAGACCGAACTGCAAATCACTTTGATGGAGTCAGTGCTTGGCGCCTGGCTTGAAATGCGCATTGCCATTGATCGCTGCCAGGAAGAGCTCAACTATCAATATGACGTAGTCCTGGCCCAAATGACGGCCCGGCGTGGCAAGTTTCTCCAAAAGACCTTCGAGGCTAACTTCATTCAAACAGGCACCATCAGCGCCTGCGCCGGCTATTCATTTTTAAGACATCGGTCAAAAGTTGGCGACGAACTGTTCATTATTTCCAATTCCCTGGGTCTGGCCATTACTACTGTTTCCCTTCTGGCCACTCATGGAGGCTGGCGCAAGAATGAGACTGCTCCCAATTCGCTGGCTGATTTCTTCAATCTGCGCGCCAACGGCATACATGGTTTTTCGCCCCTGGTTTGGAATTTCCTCAATTCGTCTTTGACAAGAACCGACGGAAAAACCAGGACCGCACATTTGCGGGAACTTTGGAAACAATATTCGGTCTCCACCATGAGCCTCAATAAGCCCGGCAACCTGGATAAATTAGCCAGCATGCCCAGCTGCAAATTTGACACCATCAAAGTCGTCCTCAATCGTATCAGCCTTCTCACCTCTCTAAGCGAGCAGCTGGGCCAGTTCGACACAGAGTTGCTGGCATTATTGAGAGAGACATTCCCACAAGCCAGTTACGCCAATGCCGGCGATGCACCTCAAAATATCAATAAATTTGCCAGAGGAGCGGCTGTTCTTCTGGGTGTGCAGGCACTCGTAAATGACGCGAGCAACAGACCGGACGACCAAAATACCAGGCTTCAAATCACACGAGATATTATCGAGGCTTTCCTGGATGCCAGTGTTGACGCCAATCTTATCGAACGCGAAATCCTGATCGAATCGCAAATCGTCAATAAAATGACCAGACAAAGAGACATGGCCGTGCAAATGACCAATATCGCCAACTTTTATCAAATTGGTATTTTGGGCATCATTTCCGACGCCCTGCCGCTTTATGCAGGCAAGAATAATGCTCTTTATGCCAACCGCGTCAATATAGTTTCTGGCGGTTTAATCCTTGGTCTGGCCGGTGCTGCCACTCTTGAAACACAGGGTGGACTGCGCACCAAGCATGCCAATCCCAATCACCTGGGTGAGGTATTCGCCAAACCAACGAGCGTCAGGTTGTCACCACTGATGGTGCGATATCTGGATGCACCCTCACCTTTTTCTGAAACAAATCTTTCCAGACGACAAGAGTTGATCAAATACTGGAAAGAGTCCAAATTGTTGAACATAGACGTAAGCAAGGAAGCCAATATCGAGAAACTTTCAGCAGAAGGAAAAGCGCATCACTGGTGGAATGAAAATATCAAGCTGATCAACAATCGCATCACTATGTTGTATGACCTGCGTGCACTTTTACGCTCCAGCCACTATGGTCTGGACGAATTGCTGGTATCGATCAATTGAAGCACTAAAGCGATGAATTTGCATCTTCGAATTTCGCATACCGGATTGATTTTGGTTGCCGTACCTTTGCTTTTCGAAATTGTTTTTGTCGCTCTATTGGCCAACCTGCTCACGCAGCAAGAATTAGAGACGCAAAGGACTGAGAGAAATCGTGCCGTTGTTTCACTGGCGTCAGACCTGACGCAAGAGTATCTCAATGCCGGCCAATTGATAGTCGCCTGGCGCTTCAGTAAGAGCGACGAATTTCTCAGTCGCTATGATGAAAGCTTGCAGATCATTCCTGTTTCTCTGGAAAAACTAAGAAATCTGACGCAAGACAATCAAGAGAAACTGCGCCATGTCACCAATCTGGAAATTTACGGCGGAAGAGTACTGTCTCTTCTCAATCAGTATCGCCGCTTTGCCGGCGAAGGAAAAGGCGGAGGCTCTCTGCTTGACCGCATCAACGTCAAGCAATTTCGTGACGAAATTCAAAAAGCTTTCGTTCCTTTCCGGCGCGAAGTTAAAGCCCTGCAGGAAGAAGCACGCCAATCGGCAGAAAGCACTCCGGAAGCAGAAGCGGCTCGCAAAGCCACCTGGCGAAATTTTCTAGCGATAGGAATTGCGTTCAATATAGTTATTTCTGTACTGCTTGCAATTTTCTTCGGGCGCAATATCACCGGACGTCTGGCTGTATTAGCCGATAACTCGCGCCGCCTATCCAAGCGAGAACCGCTCAACCAGCCTGTTTCAGGCAATGACGAAATCACGGAATTAGACAGTGTCTTTCGCGATATGGTCAAAGCGTTGACAAAGGCAGAAAAAGAGAAACAGGAATTCATTTCCATGATCAGCCACGATTTGCGCTCCCCTCTCACCAGTGTGAGGGGCACTCTCACACTTATTTCCGAAGGAAGGTACGGCAAGATAAACGATTCAGGTATGGACAAACTGTTAGGAGCAGAGGCAAGCGTAGATCGCTTGATCCGGCTTATCAACGAGCTTCTGGAAATCGAAAGAATCCAGTCCGGCATGTTGCCCATGACTGTGGCGGAAGCCTCCTTGTCTGCGCTTTTCAATGCGGCCAGACAGGCACTTTTAGCACTGGAAGATAAGCACAATGTGCTGATTGCTATAGAGCCGACAGATCTTGTCGTTTGCATCGATCGTGACCGTATGCTGCAAGTAATCATCAATCTACTGGCCAATGCCATTAAGTTCTCACCTGATGATTCCAAAGTCCAGGTCTCGGCCAGTCGCCTTACTGACGGCTGCGAAATACGCATCAAAGATGAAGGCCGGGGCATTCCCGAAAGCAAGTTGAAGACGATTTTCGATCGCTTCAGCCAGGTGGACAGGCAAATCGATGAAAGTCTGGGAGGCAGTGGACTCGGCCTGGCCATCTGCAAAATGATAGTGGAAGCACATCACGGCAAGATTGGCGTCGAAAGTGTCGAAGGTAAAGGCAGTACTTTCTGGATCAAACTTCCGGTGCAAACCCCGGCACCACCCCTGACAACTCTGACGGATAATCGTTCTTAGGGGTTTGCAAAACCCTGTAACAGTCGGCTGCAATCGGTGCCCCGGCTGAATACCCGGATATACTTGTGCTATACTCGTGAACTCGGTGGTTAAGATCGGCAAATGTAACGTCATTAGCCCGTCTCAATTGCGCCGGAATGTCCGTCGGCTCTAGACTGGCGGTCATGGGATCGTAGCTCAGTTGGTTAGAGCGCCTGCCTGTCACGTAGGAGGTCGCGAGTTCGAGTCTCGTCGGTCCCGTATTTTTCTTAGACAACACACATAAAGCCGCTCACATGAAGGCAAATAGCTTACGAAAAAAGCTAAATCGAGTGAGGGCATTTTTGCTTGCAGCCTGGTTGGGCGCAGCTTTTGCCGCCATCGGCACAGCGCTCGTAGGCATGCCGCAGACAATTGCCAATGCCGATCCCAAAGATGACATGGGCCGCTGGGCGCCCGACGAGCGCTGGACTAAATGGCAGGAAGACATCGACAGGGGCTACAGCTCTTACAGGCGAAAAGACTATGCGCTTGCCGACAAGATCTATCTGAAAGCACTGGACAAGGCCAGGAAGTACGCAGACAACCCCTCAAAGGTCGTCGAGGTGCTCGCCAAATTGATTGTTTCCATGATCGATCAAGGAGCCGTTGAAGCTGCAGAGCCTTATTACAAAGAAGTTTTAACCCTGGCCACCAATCTGAACAAAAAAGGCACGCTCGATGAAATGGGCGCCATCTGCATGGAAGACCTTGGTACAGCCTATGACGAACACAGCGGCATTCGCAAAGAGGGCGTGACAGATTACTCAAAAGCCAGAGCCAGATCGAAGTTTTTACTGAAACATGCAATTGCAATCCGGGCCAATGTATTCAGCCAGAACCACCCCAAGCTGGTCCTCGAACGCAGCGACCTGGCTAACCTGTGCATTGTCGATCACGAATGGGCGAGCGCCAGGGCAGAGCTGGAAAAAATTCGCGAAACAATGAAAGAGATGACTGGCAAAGGTTGGATTTATTCGGCACGCTATGTAATCTTCCTGGGCTGCGTTTTAGATAAATTAGGCAAAAAGACCGAGGCAGAAAGCGCCTTTGCTGATGTTCAAAAACACTTTGCTGCGGCGCGTGTAACCGGTGAAATGGAGAAGTACAGAGGTAATTTCTATCGCATGGCCGGAGAAACAGACAACGCGGAAGCCTGGTACAGAAAGGAGCTGGCAGCCGCGCTAAAGGAAGGCCACAAATACGAAGAAATGATCAGCAACCGCAACATTGGCTATTGCAATGAAGACCGAGATAAACCAGCTGTGGCAGAAAAGTACTTTCGCCATGCCCTCGATCTGGCCATGAAACACTTGAAGGTGGACGCCACTAACAAGTTTACCGATTTGATCAGCGACATTGAGCGAACCTTGCGCGCCCAGAAAAAATACAAAGAGGCTGATCGCTTTCATGCGCAAGAAATAGACTTTCTGCGTGTCAAAAATCCGCGATTTAAGACGTCGACCCAGCTCTATCAGGAAGAGATCGACATTCTCAAAGACCTTGATTCGGCATCCAGGAAAAAATAGAAGCCCCCGCAAATTGGTACCGGCAAGGGCCTTTGCCCAGAAACAGGCAAAGTGGCATAATATCCAGCCGAAGATAGGAGTTTGCTATGTCGGACAATAACCAATTTTCGTGGTTTTCTGCCGCCCCGGGCGCGTCTATGGTCTATGAAATGACCAGCGTAAAAGACTTTGCTTATAGAACCTTCGACCAGCTGGACATGAATGGCAACGGCTTTCTTGAGTGGAGCGAGCTGAATGAGGCCATGAACAAACCGGGAACTCTGCAGCGCGAAAGACAATTCATAAAGTTCTTGATTGAAAATCAAGATCAAATTGCCGACTCCTTCGATGAGGGCGAACACTCAATCAGAGACGGCATTTCGCGCCAGGATCTCGAGGCTTATTTCAGCCTGATTTTGAATCTTCTCTCCCCCAACCCGCACGATCAGCAGTAGATCTTTAGCGCGCTTGCACCGGCATGAGCAGGTAGCGGTACTTATCGTCGGCACCGGTTTTGATGATGATCGGTTTCAACGGACCTGTCATTTCCATGCGAATCGGCGCACCGGATAAGCGTTGCAGCACGTCGATCAAATATCTGACATTGACGGCAATATCCAGCACTTGTCCTTCGAATTGAACTTGCGTTTCATCATGGGCTTGACCGACATCGGGCGTATTGGCAGAAACTTGCAGGGTATCGCCTTCAAAATGCAGCTTGACCAGGTGGGTGCGATCGTCGGACATGACGGCAACACGCTCGATGGAAGAGACGAAATCGTCTGCATTGAGCTCGCCCAGATATTTGTATTCTGTGGGGAAAAGCTCCTGATAGCGTGGGTATTCGCCTCCAATCAAACGAGAGGAAAGGTAGTGCGTTTCCGTTTCAAAAACAATCTGTCCGCTCACCATCGAGATGCGAACTTCTTTGAGCGAGGCACCTTCTTTTGCAGCACCCTTTTCACTCTCTTGCGCATCCAGCAGTTTTACCAATTCAGTACATGCACGCGCCGGCACGATTGCTTTTAAGTACATGGGCTTATCGAGCGTAGCTGTGGCGGATTTTTTGTCTTCTTCTGTTTCTTTATCGCCTTCGACGCGGCGTGAGGAACGGGCACTCACACTCAACTCTTCTTTTCTGTGCGCCAATCTGCTGCCATCAGTAGCAGTGCACTCGAATACGCCTTCATTGATGACCAGATAGACGCCTCCCAGCACACTAGAGGCATCGTAATTGGCAGCAGCAAAGCTGGTTTGTTGGATGGAACGGCGAAGAATATCGGAAGGCATCAAGACGCCGTCTACGTTTCCACTGTCTGTGATTTTCGGGAAATCGTCGGATGGCAAGCCGGTGAGATTGAATTTGGAGCGTTCGCAGGTAACGGTGGTTTCCAGAGTCTCAGGATTGACTTTAAAATGCACTGTTTTGTTGGGCAATTTGCTTACTACTTCCAGCAGCTTTTTGCCTGGAAGGGTGACTGAGCCTTTCTCTTCAATCATTCCCGGTACTTTAGTCTCGATTGTGATATCGAGGTCCGTACCCTGGAACCTGATTGTGCTTCCCTCTTTGGTCTCAATGAGAACATTGCTCAAGATTGGTTGTACAACGCGTGTAGCGACCGCGCTTGTGACATCTCGCAGTGCTTTGACGAGCACGTCCTTCTGGACATCGAACTGCATATATACAACCTCGCACGACGCATGTGGGTAGGAAACAAAAGAGTAACTTCCTGACAGGGGAGAGATCAAGAGTTTTTCGCTGCTTTTTTTGACGCCTTGCTTCTTGCGTTACTGAGTCTCTGTGCCGCGTTTTACTTCAAAAATCGAGCCGGATCGTTTTGCATATCTTCTGTGCAGTCTGATCGGATCCCGCTTGCTGACGGTCCTTTGCTAGTGGCTGTTACTTCGTTGTTCTTAAATTTTAAGATCTAGAAGCAGTAGGGCAGGGCGATTTCTGTAGATAACACCGGAAACGCAAACAGGCAAATTGTTTTGCATGTAGGAAACCTGTAGACGGGGTGTGCAAAACAGGATCGATCAAAAACCAGTCGTGTAGCGAATTACACAAGACATCTACAAGAAACCGACAGAAAACTTACAGTTTTTCTACAGGCTCTCAAACGCCCAACTTGTTACGGATTCTGCGGATCGAGTCAGAAAGATCCACGTTAGATTCAATCTCCTCGCGGATCTTCTTGATCGCATATATGGCAGATGTGTGTTTGCGGTTGCCAAATGCAGTCCCTATGCGGGGAAAACTCATTTGAGTTAACTCATGTGCCAGATACATTGCTATATGCCTTGGCAATGCCAGGTCCTGAGATCGTTTCTGAGAGCGCAATTCCGAAGGCTCAACTCGATAAGCTTCCGCTACCGTATCTAGTATTAGTTCGATGGTTACTTGCGGTTTTGGCTGTGTGGCTGCTTCCGGCTTCAGCAAGGCAATCAAATCACGAGAGTTCAATTCCGCTCCAGTCAAGCTGGCATAAGCGTGAGTGCGTATCAGAGCGCCTTCCAGCTCTCTTATATTGTGGGTGAACATGGAGGCAATCAGTTCTATCAGTTCATTCTTGACTGTTATGCAGTCCAGGTCGCACTTTTTGCGCAGAATGGCCATGCGGGTTTCCAAATCGGGAACTTGCACGTCGGTGGTCAAACCCCATTCGAATCGACTCTTCAGACGTTCTTCCAGGGTTGCCATTGCTTTGGGCGCACGGTCGGAGGAAAGCACAATCTGCCTGCCGCCATCTCTTAAGGCATTGAATGTATGGAAAAACTCTTCCTGTGTGGATTCTTTGCCGGCGATA
>CAZHEZ010000195.1:0-15305 GCA_964531315.1 uncultured Candidatus Obscuribacterales bacterium
AGCCATTCGATTGCAAAATTCTGCTTCATCCAGATAATGTGTCGTAACGAGAATGACTGCACCGTTTGCTGCGAAGTCTCTGATCAATTTCCAGAGTTGTCGACGCGCCAGAGGATCGACACCGGCCGTCGGTTCGTCCAGAAAGATTATTTCAGGATCATGCATAACAGCAGCACCAAAGGCGATCCGCTGCTTCCAACCAAGGGGCAGTTTTTTCACCAATGAGTTCTTCACCTCTGACAAATCACACGCATCAACAACCCAATCTATTTGACGTTGTCTCAACTCAAACGGAATTTCATAAATGCCTGCGTAGAATTCGAGATTTTCTTTGACTGTCAAATTGTCATACAAAGTGAATTTTTGGCTCATATAGCCGATCTTCTTACGTATCTCTTTACTACGATTTTCGCTTCGATCGCCCAAAATTGTCACGCTACCGGACGTAGGTTTGAGCAATCGGCAAAGCATTTTGATGGTGGTGGTTTTGCCGGCACCATTGGCTCCAAGTAATCCGAAAATTTCACCAAAGCGCAATTCCAGATCGACGTTGTCCACAGCCAGGAATTTGCCGAATTGCTTGTTCAGTTTCTCTGCTTTAAGGGCCACTGCTGGATTTTCGCCGTTTACTCTCGACTTAGCACTGCGAACGCGACTGGCAGTATTGCTCCTGATACCTTCTAAACTTCTCTCCAATGCTTTCTCTGAACTGTTCTCTGAATTGTTGTCTAATTTATTCTCAGAGCTTTTTTCCGGAGACTTCTCTCGAATATGCGGAAATGGGACAGAATGAACATCCCTAGTGGCTAAGGATTTCAGTTTGGTAATAAAAACATTTTCGAGATTAGGAGCGATTTCACTAATATCTTGAACTTCAATATTTTTCTTGGCAAGCGCAAGCGCTACTTCTTCTCTTCCTAGATTTGCATCCTTGCATAAGATTTCGATCCTATCTCCAAAAGCACAAAGATCGGAGATATTTTCCGATTGTTCAAATGAGAGGTCGCCGAGTGCTTTGATGCTTTGAGCATCATTTTTCATCGCAATTTCCAGACGTTTCAGCCCAAGTGCTTTTTTCAAGTCTGAAGGCTTGCCGATTTCTTGAACGCTTCCGTCATACATCAGCGCCACGCGATGACAGCGCTCCGCTTCGTCAAGAAATGGAGTTGCCACGATTGCCGTTACGCCCTCTCGTCCGAGTACTGCCAGGGCCTGCCACAACTCACGTCTGGAGATTGGATCGAGACCGGTTGTCGGCTCATCTAGAAGGATCACTTTAGGCTGAGTGACAAGTGCACAGCACAATGCCAATTTCTGTTTCATGCCGCCGGAAAGTTGTCCAGCCAGTCGGTCGGAAAATTGAAGCAGACCCATACTTTTTAAGTAGGTCTCGCGAAGTTTTTCAAAGTCGGCATCCTTAACTCCGTGCATTCCTGCTTCGTAGCGCAGATTTTCATCCACGCTCAATTCGGGATAAAGGGCACCACCTTGTGCCACGTATCCTATATATCGTCTTGCTTGGCTGGGTCTGCTGTTGAGTACGCTCACGCGGCCGGAAGTCGGCTCCATGATGCCGGCAAGAATTTTCAGTGCCGTAGATTTACCGGCACCATCCGGTCCTACCAGACCCAGAAGTTCGCCGGGCTGCACTTCCAATGTCAGATTCTTGAGCGCTTCAGTGCCGTCCTTGTAGCGTTTAACCAGTCCTTCGACCCGGATGACGGCGCCTGAGGCTTGCTGTACTTCTGACTTCGTTGACACCGACGTAGTCACTAGTTATTTTGCCCCTTTAGAGTAATTCTTGCTTCTGCGGAAATTCCCGGCTTGGCTAGTCCATCTGGACTATCCAGATCTAGCTTGACGCCAAACACCTGCCTAACTCTGTCATCTTTGAAGTAAACATTTTCAGGCGTAAAGGACGGCGCGTGATCGATGGAAGCGATATGGGCCGAATGAGCTTTCTTGCTGTCTGAATCCAGGTAAACATCAGCCTGTTGACCAATCTTGATCTTGCCGATGTCGCCTTCGGAAATATATCCTTTCATGTAGACACTGTGCGGATCCAGAATCGTGAGCAGCACTTGCCCGGCAGCGACCAGTTCGCCAGGCTCAATACTGCGAGTTTCACAGATGCCTGAAATTGGGCTTTTGATGTTGAAGTTCGTTTTCGCGCTGGACACTGCCGACGACATCGCTTGTGCCTTGGCTGCAGCTGCCCTTGCTTGCATTTGCAGCAATCTTGCTGACAGCATTTCGCCGCGCAATTGCTCTCCTTTCTTAGCTCTACCTTTCGGACTGGTAAAAACCTTAGCCCAAAAGCCTGTGGATTTTTTCCTGGCCTCGGCCACCTGCTGCTCCACAGCCGCTGCATGGAGATCAGCTTGCTGGTTGGCTTTTGATGCTTGCGAGATAAATTTCTTCAGGTCACCAACCTTTGCTTTTATGACTCCGGTATCCAGCTCGATCAGCAATTGTCCTTTCGTCACCCTGTCGCCTTCATTGACAAGCACCGATTTGACACGGGTGGCAGCAATCGCAGAGATGTGGGTCTCGGGAGCTTCGATCCGACCGCTGATTTCGATCATGTTGTGGTTGCGCGAATTAAAGAAAAGGCTCGATGCATAAATGATCAGTACAATCAATAGCGCAAAACCGATCAGCATTGCCAGCCAGTGAAATTGCACCACCGACTGGGGTTTAAACCCACTAAATGAAGGATTCATTGCATTTTCCGGGTGCACCGGCTCGCGGCCGGTCTGCTCCTTACCTAATGTTTCGCCCGGCGATTTTGCGGACATTCTGGCTTCCTCCACTTTGGGCTCCGCCGGAAGGACGCACCCAGGGTCTGTAAGTTCCAGAACATTTGTATAGCGATTTAGAGCCAGTTTTTACCACCGGCGTCTGGGTGAGGCGGCTGGCTAGCCAGTGCATTACCACCTTTGCCGCCGCCGGTGGGAACTTTTGAGGTTTCCTCACGCCTATAGAGTGGTCACACTGGTACAAACACATGCCAAAACATGCACTCGTCATCTACAATCCTGCCGCCAAATCCCAGGTACAGGCTGAAGTTTGGATCGGCAAGGTAGTCGAAAAGCTCAATGAGCACGATGAATACCTGGTTTCCTTTTATCCGACTACTGCAGAAACCGGACCCGAACACCTTGTCCCTCTCTTCAAGCCGCCGCTGGACCTGGTCATCGCGGCCGGCGGTGACGGGACTGTACGCTTCGCACTGGCCGCCCTTGCCAAAGCGAGATCCCGTATACCTTGTGCAATTTTTCCTCTGGGCACAGGCAACGTCCTGGCCCGCAACCTAGGCATTGTCGGAGAGGGCATTCTGGCTGACCCGCTCGAGCATGCATATGACTATATAATCAATGGCCGTCCTTTGCAGATCGACATGGCCATGATGAATGGCGAATACTTCGCAGGCATGGCCGGAGTCGGTCCAATTTCCGACGCATTCATGCGTCCTGCCCGCGACTTGAAGAACAAATACAGGCTATTGGCATACATCAGCGCAATGCTCCAAACCATTGCCATGTCGCCGCGTGTTTTCCGCATCACGACCGGCGGAATGTCTTTCAATGTGCAAGCCTCCGGTATATTTCTCGCCAATGTAGAAGACCTGGGAATGGGAAAACACAGCGAATTTGGCACACTCAGCGATGGTTTTTTGGAATTGCACATTGTCGCTCCCGTGAAGTTCACCGACTACGTCAACCTTGGCTTCCGTTTTGCCGTCGGCAGCGTAGACGAGAAGACTCCTGATTGTATTTTGCGCGTCAAAGAAGCAGTTGTCGAAGCCTTACCCAGACGCGGCGTCAGATCAAAATTTCAAGGATTGGCCAGAATAATTAGAAACATGCTGGCCGGAAAGAAAATTGCCGATCCCGCCCGCGTGTCAGAAACGCCAACTATGATTGACGGCGAAGAATGCGGCACCACTCCAATGCGAGTCACTGTTTTGCCGAGAGCTGTGACAGTCCTGGTGCCTCCTCAATCAGCGGAAGTGCCAAGAAAGCTGGTTGAGGAAGAACCTATGGCCCATAGCCTGCCCGGACTGCTCGAAAATCTGGACATCACACACCAGCTCAATCGCGATGACTTCGAACTTCGCGATACGGGTTAGTCTACCCTTTCAGTTTTCGTATGTGAATAGCCTGAGCAAGGAAAGTTGACAGAGTGGTGCATAGCTGCCTGTCGGACGGACGATAATCGCGACTGTTGGGGAGGCGTTGCCACCATCCCACGACACCAAGGCGCTCACCTTCGGAAATCAAAGGCATCACTACAGCCATGTCGTGCTTGAAAAATGAATCTGATTTACGCGTATGTTCAGCATTTACGATTGAGCCTCTGCCGGTTTCAAACACGTGAGCAAAGGGATTTTCTGTTTGCAAAACACTAATATTCTCACTTGAACCATTGCCGTTTTTCATCAGTGGCTTGAGTATGTTCTCAGTCGGTTCATATATGTATACCTGGGCATGGGAAAACCCGGTGTGTGCTGCCACCAGTCCAACACTTCTGACAAGTGACTGCTCAGAGTTAGCGCCTTCTTTCGAGCGGAAAAGGTCAGAAATTTCAGTGAACAATTTCATGTCGCGCGCGCTCAGCTCTATATTCTTTTGTCCGAAAGATAGCTGAATTACAACCGACAACGTCTCCGCCACTGCCTGCACGACGCCTGCATCCAGTGCTGTCCAATCACGAGTGCACGCGCACTGTTGAATCTCGATAAACCCGGAGAATACAGCTCTGGATCTCAGTTGGGCAAGCAGTCGTGCCCCAACATTTCCCAGCTCCAGTAGTGACTTAAGGGTCGGTGACACCTGGCAGAGAATAGTGTCTTTAGAAGTGTCTGGAAAGCTGATGCATCCAGAGCCTGTTTCATCTGAGAAACTGGAGAGAAATTCGAGAACGATCGAGGTTGATTCTTGCGCGCCTAACTGATTACCTTCAAAGCATTTATGTCCATTTCTGGAGAATTCATTTAAGGCAACAAGGTGATCGCCCTCAATCTGCCAGAGAATGCCGCGATCAGCTTGAACGGCTAGTGTGAGAGCTTCAATTGCATCCTGGAGAATGGAAGCAATGTCGCTGGAATGCAGCAACTTATTGTGAATGGTGCGAATAATCGAACGAGCAGGAGCAGGAATGTTCGAGACGTCGCCTTGCACTGCCACTGAAGCGTCCCTTTGAACTTTCACTGCACTAAAGGGTGTTTCAGCCTTGGACATAGGGGCTTTGCAATAGCGACAGATTAATGCCTCTTTGCGGATCATCTCACTGCATTGCCCGCAGGCTCGAAAGTATTCTTGCGAAAGGCCACTGTCGCAAAAGCGGCAAAGTATTGCCTCAGATTGAATCAGCTCACCGCAGCTTGGGCACTCCATCTTTCCAGAATCAGAATCGGCATCTTCTTTGAATTTGTCTGTCATTGGCCTATCTCTTTTTGGACGTTTCTAATCGTGACACCACATCAATTGAAATTCTCATCCTCAGGAGGTGGAAGCGGCAAAGCAACTGCAGATGATCTGAGCGGAGTACGCGGATTGCGGGGTACAGGTGCTCCATCTGGAGGCTCTCCACTGCCGGGAGGCGCATCGGCAATCTCGGATAAGCAAAACCGGCAACGTTTTGCTGTATGCCTGATCGACTCGGCACAGTATGGACAATTTCTGTAATGTAAGGGCGAAACGCCGCGCCGACAAAATCGGCACATAGTTGCAGCCGAAGCTAATTCTTCAGCGCAATTTGGGCATCGCGCAGGGTCTTTTATTGATTTCATTCTCCGCCATCGCCATAGTCAGAGGATATGTCTATTATGCTCCTCGATCGCCGGATCCGGCAAATCGGCATAATTCGGACCGACTCATTTTGTCCGGGTGAAATATAAGTGATTGGACGACAAAGGGATCCAGGGACAGGATCGGACCCAGCACGTGCCCGGTATGGAGACCGGCTATCTCACGCCATCAGGCAAATTCGATGGTCAATTGCACGTATTCCTCCTCTTCGCGGTCGCAGTCCAGGCTGGAGACCTGCACGCCAAGCAGGCGAACATTGCGTTGTTCTATCTCGGTGGCACTCATTAAGGTCTGCACTACTTTCATAATGTCGTGAGCACTTTTAATCGAATCATTGACAGTCTTGCTGCGAGTCACCTGCTGATAGTCGCCGTACTTCACCTTCAAGGTTACGGTTCTGCCGCCTGTGCCGTTTTTGTCGAGGCGGCGTTCAACAGTATCGGCAAGCTCTTCAAGGGCAGCCACCATCGAGTATCTGTCCGCCAGGTCTTCGGCAAAACTTTCTTCAGCACCAATTGATTTCGGAATTCGATTCGGCACTACAGGTCTATCGTCGTGAGCGCGTACAATTCTGAAATAATAACTGCCTGTCTTGCCGAATTTTTTGATCAATTCGACTTCGCTCAAACGCTTTAAATCGGCGCCATTGTATATTCCATAGCTGTGCATCTTCTGCGCAGTCACTTTGCCGATGCCGTAAAAATCCTCAATCGCCAGTTTTTCAATGAATACTTCTGCCTTCTCAGGTGGTATCAAAGTCAAGCCGTTTGGTTTGTTGATACCGGATGCAGTTTTCGCCAAAAATTTGTTGATTGAAACACCAGCCGACGCTGTCAAATTGGTTTCTCTAAAAATGCTCTCTCGTATCTCGCGCGCAATCAGTGTCGCAGAGGGCATGTCAAACTTGTTTTCGGTAACATCCAGATACGCCTCATCCAGAGAAAGTGGCTCGACAAGATCGGTGTATCGATAGAATATCTCGCGAATTTGTTCTGATACATCGCGATAAACATCAAAGCGAGGACGCACCAGGACCAGATGCGGACAACGCTGCACGGCAGTGCGCGAAGGCATGGCGGAATGAACGCCGAATTTCCTCGCTTCATAGCTGGCTGCAGCAATTACTCCCCGCTGTGACGGAGTCCCGCCTACCCCAACCGGTTGTCCACGCAAATCAGGATTGTCGCGCTGCTCTACAGACGCGAAAAACGCATCCATGTCGACGTGAATGATTTTGCGGACTTGTAGCGGAGGCAACGCCATGCAATTTATATACGAAAGGCAACCTGCCTATTTTAACTGCTTGGCAGTGAACCTCACCGATCAGATTGAGAACCGATTATTCTCCCCCACCGTTCACAGGGTCTTGAGTCCAGCATCCGGCAACTGCTCACAAGACCACAGGCGACAAAGACAGGCACCAACTGTATGATTGATTTTAGAGAATTCGAAAATGGGCGACCGGAAATATGCAACTGAGTAAATCCTCTGTAAAACCGCAAGACAGCCCTGTGAGAGGCAAGAGCGAACGGACAAATGCGATTTAGCCAACATAAACATTGAAACCGCTCTATCCATCAGCCACAGCACAGCTTTCCAGGATAAATATTGAGCATTTCCTTCACCGGCGAATGCTAAAAAGACGCAAAAGAATGCGCCAGGTTCCTAACTTTCAGTGACAATGGAATCTCCTCTATTTCCATTTGCAGCAAATTGAATACAGATGGAAATTCGAAAGGCTGGCTGAGCCTTGGCTTTAGCGGTTCCCAGCGCACGTATGAAATTGTTGAATTGAAACATCTATTTACAGATCAAGCGCTAGAACACCATCTGCATGCGGGTTTTAGGGCCCGATGCTAGGATGAATTGATTCGGTTGCGTTTTCTCATGGCGGGTATTATCTATGGCATCAAGATGCTTTGGTTTTGTGGCGTCCTTGTTGGTCTCCACCTCTCTCTTTCTCGGTCAATTTCCAGCACAAGCAAGTTCGACAAACGAAATTGCACCACAGGCAACAACAAGCACGTCAGCCACAGCTTCAGTGCTTTCACAAGTCATCCCCAATTTCGGCATCGTTACTCCCTTTCTCATGCGCGGTGCTCAGCCTTCCGCGGACGGATTCGCGGCACTGAAGGCGGCCGGAGTGAAAACAATCATTACTTTTCGTGATGGCAAGAAAGATATTCAAAATGAAAAAGAAGCAGTGGAAAAACTGGGCATGAAGTCAGTCAGCATTCCACTCAGCGTCTTCAAGTCCGTTTCTGATGACGATGTAAATCGTTTTCTCAAAGTTGTAAATGACCCGCAAAATCAACCGGTTTTCGTGCACTGCCGGCAAGGTCAAGATCGGGCCGGCACCATGGTAGGAATCTATCGCCTCACCGAGCAACATTGGGGAGCCACACAGGCTTATAACGAAATGATTAAATATGGTTTTCACCCATTTTTCGTCGGCTTGAGCACCTCCATGTACCGCGTCGCCAGCAATCTTGGACGACCGGAAGCACCACCTTCGGCACAGGACATCTATACAGACCTGAAATCGCGATTCAAGCAAACAATTTCAACTATGTAAGCTCAAGGTTTGTAGAAATCCTTTAAGTTTGGCCATACCTGCGAGGTAGCGTGAAAGCGTTACCTCGCTCGGTGTTTCGCTAAGCATTTTGAAAATAATTGCAACCTTGGATTTCGCCTTGCCAACTTGGAACAACACAGAAACCTATTGGTCATTTTCTATTACTAAATAAACGATTAAAACGATCATGAAAAGGAGATTGGCTTATGGCTGAAAATAAAAAGATGAAGGAAGAAGAACAGGAGCAGGAACAGAAAAACAAAGATTTCGACAAACAAAACAAGAAACCGAGCGACGACAAACAACAAGCCAAAGATCGCAAGGAAAACGAATTGGAGCCAAAGAAAACGGAGGACAAGAAAGAGGGGGGCCCTTGTTGTCACTGATACCAGGATGGTTTCTAAGCTAGATGGTTTTTATGAGAATCTCGCTCATCCGAGCGGGATTCTCATTATTTCGTAATTCTCTGGGCTGAGAAGCGACGCCTTGATTCTAAGCAGCTTCTCTAAAACCAAGATTTTCAAAGAGATTATTGACTGTCCGCTCCAGATGGCTTTGCGATTGCATGCTGCGCAGCCTGCGTTTATGAGCCAGTTTCCATTCATAAGCCGTGAAGAAGTTCTCCTCGTCGTCATTTTCCTGTGGAAAGTCTTCCTTAACATGGTCAAGCCAAACAGAAGAGAGTTTCGGTCTGCGAATATTCGTCGGTTCTAAAATCATGAGATAGGTCCTCATTCTTCACCCACTGCTGTTGCCGGCAAAGACCTTTCTCAACTGGAAAAGTTCCTCAAATTACCGGACACACAGCAGATTGGCTCCCTCGCGCGAGTGAGTTTTGTCTTCAGAAAACACGAAAACGCCATCACCACCGAGGATAAATTCTTCACACTGCGCAAAGAAGCGTCCCAATTCCTCGAAACGACGACCAATTCAGGGTCGCAGGCGTTATAGTAAAAATAGCGGTAAAAACGGGCGTGGCGTCTATACCGAGTGCCGAACATCAGATTCGTCGGCATTTTCAATAACGAGGTGTTTGATCTTGCGCCCTTACATTATTGCGCTGCTTCTTTTGAGCTGTCTGCCGCTCGGTCTTGCCGGCGAAGCGAAAAACGACTTTCGCATTCAACGTGATATTCCTTCCCAGCAAGGAACATACGGCACTACCAATGCTGTTGCTACAACATCACCATCGAAGAGAATTCCACTTAACGGCCAAGTCGAAGTTCAAGATGAAGGTTCGCTATTAGATCCACAGCAATTCGCGGGCAACCCGAGAAATCCTTTAAATGGCAACGCGGGCAGGGGGAATTTGGATGGCAACGTCGATGACCGCGGTCCTCTCCAAGCAGGATTGATGGACAATGGTCCTTTGCATCCAGGGTTAGAAGACGGACGGATGCAGCCTCGCAATGCCGGCATCGATCAAATGCGCTTTGCGCCTACGACAGTCACTACCCGGCTGAAAGGCGACCTTTCCGATCAAGAATTGAAGCAACTGGCCTCTCACGATATCGTCATTATGCAAGATCGCTCCAGCTCCATGAGCGAGAAAGAATACTTTCCCATGGTGTCGGACAGAATTTCAAAATGGCAATGGTGCATGTCTCAAAGCATGGATCTAACCAGGCAGGCAGCGCGGCTGCCAAAGTATGGCTTCACGCTGGTAGTTTTCTCAAGCCAATATGAAGTCTTTCAAAATGTCCGTCTGCCTCAATTACCTCAAATTATTGCCAGTGCTCGCAATGGCTTTTTCATTGGCACAAAACTTGCCGCTCCCATGCACGATCAATTGAGTCAATATTTCCAAAGGCGCGCAGCTGGCAGAGCTCGCCCGCTCATCATCGCCGTGATTACAGACGGCAAGCCGCAAGACGATCATGATCTGCGCGATGTGATTGTGCAAGCGACACAGCTGATGCAAAATCCCAACGAAATCAAAATCAAATTCCTTCAGATTGGCAATGACGATGAAGGCACGAGAAAATTGCACAAACTCGATGACCAGCTTGTTGATCATGGTGCACGCTTCGACATTGTTGGCGTCGAGCCTTTCTCTCAGCTCAGTGGCGAGGGCTTGCCGCGCGCACTCCTGCGGGCCATTCGCGGTTAGAGTCTGGGATCGACCGGTTCTGTTTCCATTGCCAGAACCCCAAAGACACATTCATGAACGCGGTAAAGCGGCTCCTCACGGACAAAGCGCTCCAGCCCTTCCACACCGAGGGCAAACTCGCGAGCTGCCAAGGCACGCTTTCCACCTACGCCTCTGACGCGCAGGCGCTCAAGGTTTTCCGGTGCGGTATATTCCGGTCCGTAAATGATGCGCAGATACTCTTTGCCTCTGCATTTGACTGCAGGCTGCACAAATCCCTTTGCTCCTCTGGCAATGAATTCCAATGGCTTAACGACCATGCCTTCGCCGCCCTTGTCCGTCAGCTCCTGCCACCAGTTGATGGCTTGTTCCAATTGCTCAGGCGACGTCACGTCGATTACCTTATACGGCGTCGCCATTAGCAATCCTTCAGTCACACCGGACAGTTTGGAAAGTGTATCCATATGCCACTGATGATCTTTATCAAAATATGTTTTCTTTTCGGTAGCCAGCAAATGGAAGGGTGCTAATTTCAGGTCATCGAGCGAATCGACAGCCCAGCAGTATTGCCTGTAGGCATCGCGGAATTTGCCTGCTAATGTCTGGCGCTCTAAATAGCGGGCCAGAAGATCTTCAGCTCCAGGCACCCGCGCCGCCGTCTTTTGCAAAGCAGACACGGCAGATTTCAAGGAAACGTGAGAGGCTGCTCCCACGGCAGCATATTGTTTGCGCAGCAGTTCTTGCGCCTTGGCGGACCAGGGCATTAATTCGCAATCGAAAACAAACCAGTCCGTTTGAAACTCATCCCACCACCCACAAGCATCAATTGCAGCGTGTACTCTGGCAATGAAATCTCTTTCTTGCTGAAGATCGTTGAAGAAGCGGCGACCGGTGCGCGTGTAGCATATGCCCTGGCCTTCATCGTAGACTTTGAAGCGCTTCTCTGCCACTTTTATGTCGCGGCAGACGATCACGATGGCACGCGATCCCATATGCTTCTCTTCGCATATGACTGTCGGCACTCCTGCATTCAAGTAATAGCGCAACGCTTCGCCTGGATGTTCGAGCATTCCATCGACACTGGTAGTCTCGGAAGGCGACATCGTGGGCGGTAGATAAACAAGCCACTTTGGATTGACGGCAAAGCGTGACATCACTTCTATCGCGGCGATCGCATTTTCCTCGCGGATAGTGATCGAGCGTTGCAGCCGTGTCGATATGATGCGTTTTCCGAGCACATCACCAATATCCAGCATGTCATAGTCGCGCATCTTGCCGGCATCAAAGGCGGCACTGCCCTCGCCTTCAGCCAGGAAAGGCTTGACCGACTCATAATACGTGTAAGCGGCTTTTACAGAAACCAACTCTCTTTCGGGATATCTAAGTGCAGTCAGCTTGCCGCCAAAAACGCATCCGTTATCGATGCAAATGGTCTTATTAATCCATTCGCTCTCAGGAACAGGCGTGTGTCCATAAACCACCATCGCCTCTCCGCGATAATCCTGCGCCCAGTTGTAGCGCACGGGCAGCCCGTATTCATCGGTTTCGCCGGTGGTTTCGCCATACATGGCGAAATCTCTAACTCGCCCTGATGAGCGCCCTTGAAACTGTTCTTTCAATCCGGCATGAGCAACAACCAGTTTGCCACCATCGAGTACATAGTGGCTGACCAGCTTATCGATGAATTTTGTCGCTTGTTTCTTGAACTCCTCAGGATGAGCCTCCAATTGTTCGAGGGATTCCTTGAGACCATGAGTGATGCGGACGTCTCGCCCCTTGAGTTTTTTCATCAGCTTTATGTCGTGATTTCCGATCACGCACAATCCTGTTCCACTTGCAACCATGTCCATGACCAGTTGCAGAACTTCAGGTGTCTTCGGTCCGCGGTCGACAAGATCGCCGACGAAGACAGCCTTGCGTCCATCGGGATGACCGAGGACGCCAGTGTCGCCAGGCTGATAACCAAGCTGCCCGAGCAGAATTTCCAGTTCGTCATAGCAACCGTGTATGTCGCCGATTATGTCGAAAGGACCGGATTCATCACGCTTGTCAGTCCACAATCTAGTGCGTTCAATTTCCACACTGTCTACTTCTTCTTCAGAGTTGAGCACAAAGACATGCCGAAATCCTTCCCGCTCCAGACCTCTCAGTGAATGGCGCATGGCCATATGCTGGCGGCGCACGACATGCTCGCCGAATTGTCTGTCCGGGCGCATCTCATTGCGAGCATGGCAGATGTCTCGAGAGATATTGAAGACTATGGCAACGGCCAGGACATCATTAGCTCGGGCTATAGCGATGATTTCTTTTCTGTCTTCGGGGCGCACACTGGTGGCATCGATCACCGAAAGCTTCCGTGCCTGAAGACGCTTGTCTGCGATAAATCGCACCAGCTCAAAAGCCTCTTTGCTGGCACTTTGATCGTTCTCATCGTCGGAAACCAGCCCGCGGCAGAAGTCAGAAGAGATAACCTCAGTCGGTTTGAAGTGTTTTTTTCCAAAGCTGGACTTGCCGCATCCGGAAGGACCAATGAAGGCGACCAGGCACAATTCCGGTATCTGAATTTTCATCGCGTGAAAACCCCCATTTGCGTGGGCGGGCCAAGTTCCGCATCTTCATCACCTATGGCAAGAAACTGCACACTATAACCGTGACGTGCGCATACTTCGTTAGCCCATCCCTGAAATTCAGCGCGAGTCCATTCAAATCGATGGTCGCGGTGGCGCAACTTTCCAGCCGGCAGGGTCTCAAATTTTACGTTGTATTCCACATTCGGTGTCGTCAAAACCACTGTCCGGGGCCGTGCAAATTCAAAAATGACTCGCTCGAACGCGGAGAGTCTGGGCGGATCCAAATGCTCTATTACTTCAATACAAGTAGCTGCGTCGTATCCGGACAGGCGTTTGTCCCTGTAGGTAAGCGCACCTTGAATCAGCTTGATTCTTTCTTGTTGGCGCTCTGACATTTGTTCGTATCTGAGTCTCGATTTGGAAATCTCGAGCGCGCGATATGAAACATCGACACCGGTTAGTTCGGTAAAATCGGAATCAGCAATCAAGCGTTCCAACAAACGTCCTTCACCACAGCCAAGATCAATGACTCGACGGGCTGATGCTTTTTTCAGCACCGACAGAACACTGCCGATTCTTCGCTCATTCAAACTGAGAGGACGCTCAACCGCTTCCTCCTCCTTGGCATGCGACTCGTCGGTGGCGTCCGGATCAAGATCCTCACCTTCAGTCAGCTGCTCCAGAGCAAGCCTGGTCAATCTGCGTTTACGCTGCAAATAGCGATCGACAATGTAATCGCGATGCGGATGATGGGACAACCAACCTTCGCCGTGCCGCAGCAATTTATTGACTTCGTCTTCTCCCACCCAATAATGCTTTTCATTATCGAGAACCGGAATAAGCACATACGCGTGCGTCAAGATATCGTGCACGGTTGTCACCGCTTTCAATGTTATCGAATAATATTTGCTTTCTCCCCATTCGGGAAACTTTTCGTCAAGCTGGTGGCGCTGAATTTCCATCTCGTATCCGAGCGGCTCAAACACACGCTTGAGCGCATCTTCTCCGGCACCGCAATCAAGGCAAGAAATAGTCAATTCCAGAGGAATTGCTTTCTCAACCAATTGCGGACGTTCTCTGCTTTTACCCGACAGCGCCGTGCCGAATACTTGTGCGATCGCTACGCTCAAAAATGATGAAGCAACATAGGGGCGATCATTCACATATTGATCGAGCGCACCTTCGCCTTTGCCGCCACCACGCACCAGACGCACTGGGTCGACATCTAAAAGCAAGGCAACGCGGCACAAATTCTCCGTGGCATCAGGATAGAAAACATGAGCTTTGCCAAAAGGCAAATCGAACGACTGCACGGCAGCCGGATTTTTGTAGAGCAAAAATCCCAGGTCCGTAGCCGGCTTATATGTAGTAGCAAGGGTCAGAAGCATGCGATCACCTGCTTCTTTCTTTCAATTTCTGAGCGCGTGCAATCGGCAGTCTTACGACTTTGGTTTTGGCTTCTTCTTAGCTTTTGGCTTAGACTGCCCTTGCGGCTCATTTGATTTTGTAATCCTTTTCTGGTTTTTTTTGGCTGGCTTGCTTGCAGCAGTGGCGCTTTTCTTATTTTGCGCCGTCGGTTTTTTGGCTTTGGAAATCTTGGTGATTTTCCTGGTCTGCGTTTTTGCTTTGCCAGCCCTGGGCTTTTTCCCGCTGTCTAAAGACTCTTTTTTCTGAGTCGTCTCACTGGAATTTTCTTCTTTGGATTTATGTTCGGGGGGGGTTTTTTCAGCCGGCTTTGCAGAAGCTGCATTAGTGGTCGCCGGTTTGGCTGTGGCCGGCTTGCCTGCCGCCGGTCGAGCCGTCGTCTTATTCACCTCGCCGCTTTTGCGCGGTTTGAGCCCGAGAATATCCTCGGCAAGACTCTTGTACTCTTCAGCGACTTTCTTGACCTCGCTGTGCAAGTCGGCGAATGTGTCGATCGTTCTGTCTGCAGTTCTTTCTGCACTTCTGTCTGCAGATCTTTCCTGCCGTTCTGCCTTTTTCTCACCTTCCGGTTTGACGATCGACGGTTTGGCACCACGCGGCACGACTTGAGGCATCTCCTCACCGCAGCGCGGACAATACTTCATTTTCTTATCGGTTGACCACTTGCAGCCACAACCAGGGCAGAAAATATCCTGGGCAACCTTCTGGCCGCAATCCGCACAGAAAGTGGCAACCGGGTTGCTCTTGCCGCAGTGTGGGCAGACCCGCGGCGCATCCACCGGCTCGGCAGGAGCTTTGGTTGTCTCTTTGCGTCTTTCCTCAGCCTTGAGGGC
>CAZHEZ010000196.1:0-14679 GCA_964531315.1 uncultured Candidatus Obscuribacterales bacterium
GCCGGTTATCAAAATTCTAAAAAAGTCGAAAAAACTTCAATCGCTCGTGGTGGCAGGCTGTGGTATTGATGATACTGATTTGAAAGATATCGCCGAGATCAAGCAGCTTGAGCTTCTTGAATTAGCCAACAATAAGAAAGTGAATGATCAATCAATTCGGCTGCTTTCACCATCGCTTCGAAAGCTGGATTTGCGCAGGTGCTCGACTACGTCTCAAGGTATGCCCAGTCTGATTCGAATGAAGAGACTGTGCGACCTGCAGTTGTCTGACACAGGCTGGAGTGAATCAGAAAAATCAAAATTGAGATCACAGATCAATGGCGTTTCCTTCATAGAAGGAAACGCGAATTGACACGAGCGGAAGATGCCCACAACAATGAGAGTAAAGCTGCCAAGGTCGAACCCAACTTGGCAAAGCCTGTTGACTCATTAGACTACAAGCCTGGCGACATAATTCTGGACCGCTTCAAGATCATTAGGCTGCTCGGTCGTGGCGGCATGGGCAGTGTTTACGAAATTGAGCACTTAAATCTGCATGCTCGCTATGCGCTGAAGTTTCTCAATAAAGCTCAAGCCAACGACGCGGCCTGGAAAAGATTTGAAATTGAAGCACGCGCGACCGGCAGGCTCGACCATCCTAATTTAGTCAAGGTTCACGACTTCGGACTTTTGCCTGATGGGCAGCCATTTTTCATCATGGACCTGGTAGTAGGAGACACACTCGCCGAGATTTTGAAGCAGCGCGGAAGATTGTCGGTCGAACAGACAATAAAGATGTTCATTCAAGTTGGTTTTGCCTTGAGCTATGCACACAGCAGCGGTATTGTGCACAGAGACATAAAACCGAGCAATATTCTTATTGCTGCCGGGACTTCCGGAAAGACCGAAGATGCACTGGTGAAGCTGGTCGACTTCGGCATCGCAAAATTGACCGGGCACGATGGTTTCAATCAGCAGACTCTCACGCGCACGGGTGAAATATTCGGCAGCCCGCTCTATATGAGCCCAGAGCAATGCATGGGGACAGGCGTCGATCATCGATCGGATCTGTATTCGCTTGGCTGCGTAATGTTCGAAGCCCTGACCGGAGCCCCACCGATTGTGGGCGACAGCGCCCTGGCAACGATGATGAAACATCAAACCGAAGCACCTCTGAGCCTGAAAGAAGCATCGATGGGAATTGAATTTCCCAAGCGGATCGAGCAGGTGGTGGAGAGGCTGCTTCAAAAAAACATCGATGACAGATATCAGTCCGCGCAACTTTTGACGGCTGACCTGGTCGGACTGGACGCGGCGCAAGTTTCCACTGTTACTCTTTCGCCATTGCCACCGCCGGCTAAGCAGGAGGGAACATCATTCAGCAACACAACATTGCTCTTTTCTGCTTTCTGCATATTTGCGGTGGGGCTGGCAACCGGGCGGCTACTGCCGCAATATACGCCGGACCAGTTTCACAAAGTCAATTTCAAACAAATGGATCACTTGGTCGTGCCCGAGCAACAGCTTTATGCAGAGTCAAGAAGGCGCCTGGGACTGCTGTCTACTTCAGAAAAGAATCTGGATAGAGATTTTGCCGCTGAGATCAAGAAGACCGGCTATTTTTCACAATTGGGACCTGGCAAGAAAAGGACATTCAATTTCCCAAATTTTTCCATCGGTGACTACAGTCATTCGGGATCTGATTCTGATCGCCTCCCCTGGGTCATCCCCGACTTTCGAGGAATAAGATTCAAGCCTAGTTCCGGATTCAAGAAACATCCGATCTTATTCAAGAGATTCAGAGAAGACGACATCTTAGAGCTCAATCTCAATAACAACAAGACATTCGCCAGTCTGGTCGTGGGTGATTTACCGGAAGCCGACCAATTGCTGCCATATACAATTGGCCTCAAGTCCCTCATATCTCTTACGTGTGCAGACTCAAGAGTCACCAAAAAGGGATTCAATTGCATCGATCAGCTGCCGAATCTAAAGATGCTCAGGCTCGAGCGCTCGAAGATGAATATCGAAGACCTGGCGGCATCGCCGTGTCTGAATCGTCTTCAATTTCTGGCTTTGCAGTCGGTGAATGATGTCAGGCCAGTCGTAGACGTAATCAGCAAGGGAAAAACGCTGGTAGTCCTCAATCTAATTGACTGCAACCTTGATTGCGACGAGTTGAGTCAAATATCAAAGATACCTACGCTAGAAAGACTGGACATCTCTCACAATAAGAAAATCTTCGACGCCTGCATAGACAAATTGCCGGACAGGCTCGTCTATTTATCTTTGATCGGATGCAATGTCACTGAGAAAAGCGCCGGCGAACTGGCCAGACTTAATCAATTAAGAGACTTACTTTTGGACAATGATAAATGGACACCGGCAGGCAAACATCGCCTCAAAGGGCTTCTTCCGACCACGCGGATTGTTTGGAATGAAGCTTTGTGAACCATCATCTTGCCAATGAACTGCCAGCCTTAAAATGAGCTGCAAGCCTTAAAATGAGCTGCAAGCCTTAAAAAGTACTAAAATAGGCAGCCACATCACACACGCAAATCGGGGTTGTCAATCATGACTAAGGGTAAGGGCTCTGACAAGCTGTACGCTTCTCGTCTGGACCTGAGCGAAAAGGTTCGTTCCGAGATGACGCAGTTGCTCAATGAAACACTGGCGTCCACTCTGGATCTCTGGACTCAAGTCAAACAGGCTCATTGGAACGTCAAAGGCAAGGAATTTTATCAATATCACCTGCTTTTCGATCAAATCGCCGGTGAAGTCTACGAATACATCGACATGGTTGCCGAGCGCATTACTGCCCTGGGCGGCGTAGCAAACGGCACGGCCAGAATGGCAGCCGAGCATTCAGCGCTAAAGGAATATCCATCAGACCTAGTACAAGGCGAAGAGCACGTCGCTGCTGTAGCTGACAAAATGGCTGTATACGGCAAACACGTTCGCGCCGGCATCGAAAAAGCAGGGTCTGCTGACGCTGACACTGCCGACCTCTACACAGAAATCTCGCGGACTATCGATACGCGTCTCTGGTTCCTTGAATCAATTCTGGTTGGCAGCAAGTTTGAAGCGAAATCAGGAGAACTTGCCGGATCGCGTCACTAATCGCGTCGGCATTGCATAGTCAGTTGAGAAATAGGGCGAGGACGACCAAAGCAGGTATGCATCACCAATGGATGCGAATTCGCTCGGTCGTCCTCGTTTGCTTTTTATGTGCTGGTCTGGCAGCAAGCCAGCCACCTGCTCATGCAGATAGCTTTGACGATGTTTTTTTTGATGCGCTGATTGTCAAAGGAAAAAGAGAATACAAAAAAGCGTTGCCACTTTTCCAGCGAGCAGAAAAACTGCACCCAAAAGATCCGGAGCCCTGGACATACGACGCCCAACTTCAGCTGAAGCTCGGCAAATGGAAAGAAGCTGAAGCAGCGGCAAGAAAAGCAGTGGTCCTGGACAAAGACTACGAGCAACCGGTGCAATATCTTGCCAATGCACTTATGGCTCAAGGCAAACTGAAAGAAGGCATAGCGGAATGCGAAAAGTGCCTGGCTCTCAACCCGCGCAACAATTGGGCGCAAAAATACATCAGAATCGCCCAGCAAAAGCTGCGCTTGCCAATGACCGATATTTTTGAAGGGCGAATAACTGAAGATAGAGAGACGATGGCAGCAATTGCAAAATACTTGCAAGATCAGAAGTACGAGCAAGCCCTGCAAATAATCAATAAGCACATTGCCAAATACCCCACCAATTCCAGCGGTTATCTGAAGCGCGCCTATGTTTATGAGGTAATGCGCCGCCGCGACCTGGCAATTAAAGACTACGACAAAATCCTTTCTCTTTATCCCTGCGAAGAAGACGCGCTCGATTTACGATCTGAGGCTTACCAGGCCAACAAGCAAGCCGGCAAATCGGTGAAGGACTTGATCAAATTGGTGAGAGCCGATACCGACCACTGGAATTCTCGCTTCAGGCTGGCATTTTCACTTATGGAAGCAGGTAATTACAAAGCCTCGATAAGGGAGTATACGGGGCTATTGAGAAGGTATCCAAACTCGATTGAAGGGCTGACCGGCCGCGCTGAAGCACACAGGCGCGCTAAGCAATACAAGGAATCAGTGGCCGACTATTCGCAAGCGATCAAGTGCGATCCGGATCGCAGTGCCAGCATGCATTACAAACGCGGTTTGTCCTACGAAAAATTGGGTGACAATAAGAAAGCAGCCGAAGACATCGCGCTTTCGAAGAAAATGGGCTATGACCCAAAAGAGTTTTAGAAAAGGTTATTTCGCTGACGGAGAGCCGGGCATGAAACGAGCGCTCGCGACTGATTCCAACTTCAAAGGTTTGAGTCTGTAATTACCCTTCGGGAGCTTAATGCCAATTTCAATTACTGGTCCGTTTAAAAGCCAGCTTCGATAGGTGAGAGGCTGAAATCCAATCGTGATTGGAGTAACCGGCGATTTCACTGGCGCATCCACAGTACTCAGCAGCTCCCCTTCAGGACCCTCACTATAGTCGGCCCAGCTTTTCGGCTGATTCTGAGAACGCCAAACGAGATGCATTTTTTTGCAAAGTTCTGCATTTATATTCGAGCCATCCACTTCTAAAACCAGCCCGTCTATGGAAAAAGGATCGATTGGTCCTAATTTCCCCGTCCAGATGATTCTCACCTGATTGGGATCTTCTATCGAGAGCGTATCAACAGTCTGTTTGCTGAAATGGTCTCTAAATCGACTAACTGCTAAATCCGGCGATCCTTTTGGACGGCGCCATTCGAACCAGCATTTGGCGTCCTTGCTCCAGCGCAACCAGAGAGTGCCTTTTTTTTCCTCATAGGTGCGTTTCAGCAATTCACGATCGATCGCTTCGCCGGCTCCTGAAGCAGCGCCAAGTAAGACAACTTTCTTTGCGTAGTCTGCGTCCGCTACCGGAGGTTGCAACATGCGATTGAAAAATTCCGCACCGCCGACCATACCGGCGCCGGAAAAATCCTGCGGTAAATCAAGAAGAACAAGCGAATTGAGATTGGGATCTTTGGCCAGCTCGATGATTTTCGAGCGCAAAACGGTCATTTGTTTTCCAGCTTCAATCCAAGGATAAAGATTGTGGTTGAGAGCGGACAGCCAGGTAATATTCAGTAATGTGAGGGCCGTCACACCGGCAAGATAAGCTGCTGTCAGACCAATGCGAAAGCGTTCGCTCTTGTCTTTCAATCGACCGCCTACATCAATCATGGGAACCAAAGCAACAGCCAATAAAATACACAGGCTGGAGGAACCAAGGAAAAAGAGCCGGCTTCCGACCAGATTGGGATTGATATGCCAGATTTGAAAAGTCGGCAAGACCGACACAGCCAACCAGATTGAAATGAAGGCAAATACTCGCAATCGATTCAGAGGCTGTGCAAATCGAATCAGTAAAGAAACCACGACCACTGACCAGGCAATGTTAGCCAGGTTGGTGAAGAAAACAGAAAATGGCTGCTCTTCATTGACGCCGAATACGATTTTCTTCAATGTTGGTGCATCGAGAAAATTGTGCAGTGAATGACAAAAACCTTTAAAGGTGGTTGAACCATAGCCGCCAACCAGGGTCTTCAAAAGAAGCGTTCTGATTACCGAAAATGCAGCCAGCACGCCGAAGAACAGAGAAACAAAAAGCAGCCTGATTTTGACTGACCGTTGCAGCCAGCAAAGCGGTGTGGGCAGCATGAACTCTGCAATTGCAATCACCGCCGGAAGCGTGACTGCCATCTCCTTGCAGGAGAGCGCCAGCATGAAAGACAGCAGCGACAGCGCTAAGTAGGGGATTTGCCCCAGTTTGCGAAAGCGGAAATAAAGGCACAGCGAGGCCAAATAAAATGCAGTGCAGAACAAGTCGACTCTCCCGACAATCCAGGACACCGACTCTACGTGAAGCGGATAGACAAGAAACAATGATGAGGCAAAAATTGCCGCAAAGACCCGGTCATGCCAGTCTTTGCCGTCGACTAATTGATAGGCGAGCAGTCCGCTGAGAAATGCGCAGGCGGAGAAAGCAAACAAGTTGGTGAGGTGATAGCCAACCGGGCTGAGTCCATGGAGTAGAAAATCCACCATGAATGAAGCTGAGATGCCCGGGCGAAAACTCATCAGTCCATCAGCTTGTCCGGACCAGTTGCCGGTCAAGGTTCTTATTATTCCGCTTGGATCACCGTGAAAAGCCTGGTACGGATAATCGAGATGAACAAAATCATCCAGCAAAAAACCAACATTCAGGGTTCGGTGGTAGAGAAGAAATGTCTGGGCCAGAACGACAAGAAAGCCTACAACGAGAAAAACCATGAGCTGTTTTTCCAGGGCAAGTCTTTTCGAGAAGTTCTCAAACAGGGACAAGATCAGGATACCGGAGCACTCTCTGATCGCCCTTCAGCGATGCGGTCTTCTTTGAGAGAAAGTGTAATCTTCTTGGTCAGGTCGGAGCTTATGGAAAGTTGGCGGATTACTTTCACATCGTATGAGCCGTCATGCGGCGGTGCAAAGCGGAATATGTAGACGCCAGACGGCAGGGTCAATCGGCAAATACCATCGTCCGGAGTCACGTAATAACCGCGCGGCATTCCTGCTTGATTGAATTGCTGGCGTTCGTATTCGTGGCCGTCTTCATCGTCGTCAGGCAATTCGGTTTCTTCATTGCCGTAAGGCGCATAGGAGACTCTGCAGCGCGGAACGGCATGGCCATCCTCGCCCTGGACTTCAAAACGAACATTGCTCCATCCGTGCCAGGTAATGTCCACTGTTACAGGCTCGCTGGCGATCTCGACCATGCGCGCATTGACGAAATCTTTGTGCACCACCAACCAATAACTTCCCGGCGACAGAAAGATGCAGTAGTGTCCATCACCGTCTGTGATACCACTGGCAAGAGCACGCGTGGACTTATCGGCATCCAATTGTTTTTCAGAATCCGAATAAACGGAAACGCGAACACCGGGGCGAGCCTGCCCCTGCTCATCGGAAACACGCCCCTGAAGTGCTGTTCCATGCTGGATTTTAACAGCCACGTGAGTGTCACCACCGACGACGACCATACGTGTCCAGGGAGCCAGACCGTTGTGTTCTTGATCATTGATAATTAGAGTGGGGGCATCCTTAGGGTGTGCAGTGACAATGAGTTTGTAATTGCCGCCCGGGACGGCTGCAGAAAAATGTCCCTGCGCATCGGTTCTCGCCAAAAATTCAGTCTTGCGATCGGCAGCGCGGATGCGCACCAGAGCTTGCGAAAGGGGCGCCTCTTCGTAGAGCACTTGTCCTCTGAGCCGGTGTCCTTCCGATACCGTAAATTTTTGATAAACGCTTTCGCCGACGGTCAAGCCCGTTTCTTTTGTGGAAAAAAGCAGCGCCCCGTCATCGGGTTCGATAGAGACATCATAATGTCCGGGCGAGACCAGAGTGCGAAAACGTCCCAGTGAGTCGGTAATGCAATGTCCGGTCAGATCGAGTTCTTGCGCTAGAACCTTATCTTTGAAGTCCATGGAAGAACGGGACGGAGTGACCGAAACATGCGCGCGGGCGACCGGCTGTCCAAAAATATCTTGCACTTCGCCGTCTAATGGAACCAGTGGTGGCAGGACGAGATCCAATTCGTCATCAGTTCCGAAAGTCATCACCTCAACGGTGGTGCTTACAAATGAATGCGACGGATCTGTATTCATCGGCGGTTCAAACGACTCTTGCTCATCGTTTTCTTCATCGATGTCATCTTCAAGTTCTTCATCTTCTTCACTGCGAATTACTTTAGTGGCGCGAGCGGCCACGTGATACTTTCCACGCGGCAGGACCAGACTGTAACTGCCGTCGTCGTCAGTTTTGGCCGAGGCTTTATAGGACGAAGGCTCAATACCGAGAGCGATCACTTCGCAGCGCCTGACCGGTTCGCCGGTGGCTGCCGTGACCTTGCCACTTAAAATGCATCCGGTAGTCATATTGATATTGCAATTAGTATTGCTGAGGACACGAGCTTCAGTGATTGCTTGTTTGAGAAATCTCGTAGAGGAATCCGGGCTCACCTCCAGCCGATAAAGGCCGGAGCGAACAGCAAAACTAAATTCCCCCCGCGTTCCGGTTCGCTGTTCGGAAACCGGGACGTCGCCGCCATTGCCGTTACCCGAGCTCATTTGCTGGTAGACATCATAGACACGTACCAGCACGTTTTGCACCGGCAAACCCTGGTGCCGAATGTGTCCAGCCAGATTGAATGTCACTTCAGAAGATGTCAAGAGAACCTCGTATTAACCACGAACTCTCACCCAACGCAAGATTTTACCGTCAAGTCAGGATAATTCATACCTAAAGAGGGGCAACAGTGCCCAAGCCTATGCGTGCGATAGCTCAAAAGCGCCGTTGGCGTATCGACCAGATATGGACACAAATAGGTCAGAAAGAAAACCGCTCAAGCCTCAGCATTGGTGAGATAGCTGTCTTCGACACAAGCAAAACCGAAGTGCTGCAGCGTCTCTTTGATGGCCGCAAATGAGCCGGAGATGACTATAAACTCATCCTTTTCCCGCCGCAAACGAGCGGCGTCGACCGCATCGGCGATGGTCGCAAAACTCTCACCTTTTGCTGCCAATTCGTCCAGCCAGCTTAACAGGTGTTCCTTGCTGTGACTGGATCTTGGGCCTTTAGCCTCAGCCACGAAAACGCGCTCGCCCTGACGAACCAGACTATTGAGCAATTGCCTGGCGTCCTTGCTTTCAAAACTAGAAATGACAAAAAGCGGCTTCTTATCTGGGTAAAGTTGGTCCAGTGAAATGCGCAAAGCCTGTGCTCCGGCAGGATTATGGGCTCCGTCCAGGAGCAAATCGGTCTCGGGAAGATATTGCAATCGTCCAGGCCAGCGAACATTTCTCAGGCCGGCACTTAATGTTTCAACATCAAGCTGTTCGATCGTCTCAACAAATTCTTTCGGGTCCGGCAAAGATCTGCGCTCGAGATCCGCCCCCGCCATCTCCATTTCCACAGCGTGAGCCACCTGCACACATTCGGCAACGGCAAGCAAAGCGAGCAAACCGTTCGATATTTGGTGACTGCCTTTGAGCGAGAGATTTTTCGAAAGCAAGCTGACAATGGGAGCAGCAGATGCAGAACTTTTCTTTTCAGCCCCTACGTATAATTCGATTTGATTGTCCGGCGATATTGCATAAACCAGAGACGACTTTTCCTCTGCGACTCTTAAAACCTCATGCAGAGCGGCTCCCTGGCAGGCAGTCAGGACTGAAATTCCGGGCACGATAATTCCGGCTTTTTCAAAAGCGATTTTCTCGACCGTGTCTCCCAGCAAATGAGTATGGTCGAGACTAACGTTGGTAATTACTGTCAGCCAGGGGTTTGTTCTAACAGTGGTGGCATCGTACCTGCCTCCCAAGCCGACTTCCATGACTGCAATGTCGACATTGCATTCGGCGAAATATATAAATGCGATCGCCGTAAGAAATTCAAACCACGTCAATTGACCCAGGTCAGGATTTTCCCTGGCAAATTTCTCCGACAGCCCGCGCAGCTTTGTGCTCAGGCGCGCGAAATCCGCATCGCTAATCGCTTTGCCGTCGACGTGAAAACGCTCATTCCATCTCAATAGATGGGGTCCGGTAAAACGCCCGACTTTGTAACCCAGAGAACGGAGCACACTGTCGGCAATGGCCACTGTTGAGCCTTTGCCGTTTGTGCCGCCAATATGAATGCAAGGAACATCAGCTGCATCCGCCAGCCCTTCCATAAAGCGACCCATTCGCTCGAGGGTCGGGCGCGCCAGGGTTGGAGCCAGACTCTCCAGATATTCTTTGGATTCCAGGTAATTCATCTAAGCGCTTTCAATAGACGGCAATAAGCCGGAAAATCTAACCACAAAAAAGAGATCAAGTGGGATGATGCTATTCTCAAACTGTCATCCGGCAAAGAGGGCTACTTGTGGCGCTATTTACACGCGAACATACATTCAAGAGTGAGAGGATCCACGAGGGGCATATCATCAACTTGCGCGTCGATTATCTGCGCAATCCGGAAGGCAAGGAGGTCGTGCGCGAGCTTGTCGAGCACAACGGCGGCGTCACCATTTGCTGCAAGCCGGATCAGAATTCGATTGTCCTCATCAAGCAATATCGATATTCCGTCGATGAGCTGCTTTACGAGTTGCCGGCCGGGCGCATTGAAAAAGGCGAAGAGCCGATGCTGGCAGCCAAGCGGGAATTGACTGAAGAAACCGGATACGTGGCGAAAAACTGGCGGGAATTGGCGCGTGTCTATACGGCGCCGGGATTTTGCAACGAGATGCTTTACATGTACGAGGCGACCGACGTGACCTTGACCCAGCAATCTCTTGACGACGACGAAGAGGCCGAAGTGATTGTCCTTACTTTGCCTGACGCCTGGCAGCTGGTCGTGGACGGAAAGATTCGCGATGCCAAAACTGTGGCCGGGTTGGGACTGCTGGGCGCCGGCCGGTGAATTCAAATTGGATGGAAGATGAAGTGAAGCTAATACGAAAGGTCGCCAACACTCCGTAAACAGCCCACTTCCGCCCACTTCATTTTGAGACCGGCTTGGTATACTGAAGCCGCGATTTAAGTAGGTCAGAGAGCCTGCACACGAGGCCAAGAGGTAGCAATGACACCGAAAAAAGTTGAGAAGAAATCCGGAGCGAATTTACCCCTTTCTGCAAGCGCGATTATGGCGGCAGCAGGAGCACTGATTGTCGGATTCAGCTTTGAGGTGATCAAATACTACCCGCTGCCGGCAAGCGTAGCCCCGTATTTCGACGGCTGGACAGGCGCTGCCTGGGGCGCCGTCGTCGGCGCAATCTCCGGTCTTGTGCTCGGCTATTTGACCAACGACGACTACTTCCAAGCCAACTAATCAGTCCTTTGCAGAACAGCTGTTTGCAGGAGAGACTGCGATCGCTCGGTGGCATTTGTCATGGCACCATATACAGTGCCTGACCAAAACCTTTATTTGAGAATCGGTCTTAGACCTTCAGTAATTGTGTCGGCAATCAAGCGGTGCCCGGCAGGTGAGAAGTGCGACTTGTAATAATAAGGAGTAGGCTCCATCGGCTCCAGGCTGGGGAATTTAGCATTGGCGTCGATGACTGAAAAACCTTCCTCTTTGCCGAGCTTCTTCAAGCACTCGATTTCTCTAAAGTAAAACACCATGTTGTTGGGCGTGGGCAATGTCACAACGACCAGCTTTGAGCCGGCCTTACGGCAGGCGAGATTGAGCATACGCATGATGCGACCGGTGACAAAGGCGTCGGCAGCGGCATCATCATGCAGCACCTTATAAGCGCTGCCGGCGTTAGCATCAGCAGCCGACACAGGGACCAGTCGAGCGCTGACTTTCCAGGGCCACATGGATTGGTGCGAAACTTGCTTATCCAGTGCGCGAGTTTCATCATCGGCAGCTTTCCTGACTGCCTGGTAGTCACCATATTGAGCCAGGCTGGCTTTGCTCAAAGTGTTTTTCACTACGCCATCGAAAGGCGCAAGCAGTTTTTCGAAGATATTCACATACCACTTACTGTTGCTGCGAAGCATGAAATCGTTGGACGAAAGAGCTTGAAAGAGATGACAATTACGGCGCCACCATTCGCTGGCAATCAGGAAGCGGGCGCCGTCGGTGTCGAGCCAGGTGTCGAGGTAGCTGAAATCCAGAGACATCTCGTCTTTATCGTTAAGCGAAATCGTGGGCGTGGGCAAATTCTGCTTGCCGTATTTGGGAAGATTTTCCGTCGAATCAAAAACGTGATAGACAACCACTGTCACATCCGGTGAATACGGTCTTACCTTGGTCAGGTACTCCAAATAGTATTGAATGACTCCATAAGTCGACATGCCGAAGTTGATAGTTTCAAAACGCTTTCTGGCCGGCGCCGATGGAGGAGAAGCAGAAGTAGAAGAAGAAACACCCTTACCGGCGTCGGCATTGAGTTTGTCTTCCACAAGGCGGACGAAGGTCTCCGGAATATTTACTTGCAAGCCTTGTGTCTTGGAGTCGCCGATAAAGGCAATGCGTGTCACACCGGAAGGTTTTGCCACCTGATGCTCGACGTCACGTAAGCCGGCCTTGGAAATTCTGCTTTTAGAAAATCCCTCCAGGCGAAAATCGACAAATTTGTCTTCCAAATGGACAAGACCCATGATCGGATCGATCTTGAGGTACTCATCATTGCCCAGCCCGACCAGACCCAACACCATTTCCGCAGACAAGAGCATGACGGCAAAAATAGCCAGCACAGAAGGCACCACCAGCAAAGCTGCCAGAAACTTCGGCGACTTGAAAGGACCACCGGCAGGACGAGGGCGTTGTTGCTTGATGTCGACTCGACTGATGGTCGGTCTGGCTGTTATGACTTCTGGATCGTAGAGTTGTGTTGGAGACATGTTTTTAGAACTGGAAGTAGATGAAGGGTTGAACTTCTCCGCGGCAGAATGCTAAAAGCACTAATCCAACGAAAAACGAGATACCGAGGTTTGCCATCGCGGGCAGTGGCAGGGCAAGAGAGAGAGCCGGCGGTCCGGCAAAAGATTGCAGATCAAGTCCGGGAAAAGCATGGGAGCCAGACTGAGTGGATGGCGCTTTCTTTTCCATCTGCTTAACCAGGGCGCCGCTCAGGAGAATCAGCATATAGACGCATATTGCGGCCGGTACGGGCGAGTTGAAAAACTGATAGGAAACATCGCTGCCGACTTGAGCGGACCGGAGGCAGAACATGGCGCAGAAAACACTAATCGCCTCAGGCAGAGTTTTTGCTCTAAACAAAACCCAACCGCACAAAACGGTGACCAGTGTCAGCACATGTGCAAAGGCCAGACCGACAGGTGAATTTGCCGCAGCCGCAAGAGCCGGTGCTTTAGCCAATTGTTTATCCCAAACACGATTGACGGCCAGACCCAGTCCGTGGAAAGCACCCCACAGCACAAAGGTCCAGGAGGCGCCGTGCCAGAGCCCGCCCAGGAGCATGGTCGTGAGCAAGTTGGCGCAGGTCTGGGCTTCGCCTTTTCTTGACCCACCCAGAGGAATGAACAAATAGTCTCTCAGCCACGTAGAGAGGCTCATGTGCCAGCGATGCCAAAATTCACGCAAGCTGGAGGCAATATAAGGCATGTTGAAGTTTTCCGGCAGCGAATAGCCGAGCAATTGTGCTGAGCCTCTGCCGATATCTGTGTATCCGGAGAAATCGTAATAGATCTGAAAAGCGAAAGCCGTGATGCAAAGCCAACCTTCGAATGTTCCCATCAAATTTGGATTGTCGAATCCTGCTTTGACGATGGGCGAAAGATTGTCGCCCAGTGCCGTTTTCTTGAACAAACCTTGAGCAATCAGAAATAGCCCGGCCGCAAACTGATCGAAAGTAACCTCGGGCTTCTCATCAAGCTGTTTATCAAAGTCTTGATAGCGCTTGATCGGACCGGCAATTTGGGACGGGAAAAAGGAGGCAAAAAGAGCAAACCTGAGTGGATTTTTGACCGGCTTGCTTCCTTTATATATGTCCACCAGGTAGTGGATAAATTCAAAGACGAAAAATGAAATCCCCAGGGGCAAAATAATGGGCAGGTCGGCAATGCCGACGCCTTTATCAAGCGGCAAAGTGAGCGCATGTCCGAGCCAGGCGCAGGAATTGTTGATTGAATCGAGAATGAAATTGGTGTACTTGAACAGCGCCAGCATCGAGAGGTTGACGGCAATCCCGGCTATGAGCACCAAGCGCCGCCATTCACGCTTTTCAAAGTGATTGACCAAAAGTCCCAGACTGTAATTGGCGACCGTCAGACCCAGGAGCAAGAGCCCATAGACCCGAAAGGAATACATATAAAAGAAGTAGCTGGCTGCAATCAGAAAAACCGGCTTTACCTGCCGGGGCACACTCCAGTAGGCAAGGACCACGACAGGCAGAAAGACCAGGTATTCGAAGCTATTGAATAACAAACTGGGCGTCTCCCAAAATTCTTGCTCGCCGGGGCTTCGAAAGGGTTGAATGCCCCAATTGGCGAGACTTGAGGAGTTTACAAGATTCTCCGTTTCGTTCCATGACTACCCTCTCAGGTTGCAGGACAGCACATAAAGCGTTTCTCACAAAACCGCCCAAAAACACGGATAAATATGCAATCTATTTCGAGACTCGACAAAATCAATTCGCGTTGAATATCCACTGCATACAAAACGCCGATCTTTCTTGCGCAGCGGATTGATCCGGCTTTTGTTAATGAAGCGATGCCACCAAAAGTGGCATCAAAAGCAATACAACGAATTGCCAAGGAAGACATTCTTAAATGACTACTGGGGTAGTTCTCCACATATCGCTTTTTCCTTCTGGCGCGATAAACTAAATGCATCAACGGTGAGCCGTCACTCAAACGAGTTGACGTCTTTGAGCCGAGGGGCCCTGTGGAAACGCCAGGTTGGCGCTAACCAGAAACGGTAGCAAGGGAGCCCGCATCACATGAAGGACTGACTGAAGTGTGATGAAATACTGAGCCCAACGCAAGGGGCAGTCAGGCAGTAGCACTAACGCCATCGCAGAGCAATCTGGATGGCGTTTTTGTTTGTGCGCGTTTTTGCTTTGTAGAGCCGGCGCGTTGCACGCTCTTTGTTTGTAGCCGGCGCGTTGCACGCTCTTTGTTTGTAGCCGGCGCGTTGCACGCTCTTTGTT
>CAZHEZ010000196.1:14779-15292 GCA_964531315.1 uncultured Candidatus Obscuribacterales bacterium
TGTAGCCGGCGCGTTGCACGCGCCTCAATCAAAACTGGATGCTACGTTTCGGCAAAATAATCCCGCCTGCAACTTGGGGGATTCGAATCGTACATATGCGTCCGCTATACTCAATAAAACCAAAGCGGAGTGCCAATGCCCAGAGACAGAATTAGCCTGCAAGTCCTCTTCAAAGAATTGCCCAAATTCGGCGCTAAAGAATTGAATGAAGTGGCGGCACACGTTTCTCATCGTGCACCACCATTCACATATCAACTTCCGCAGGACACTTCTGTGGATGGTCAAGGTCTTGCCGCCACGGACGCATACAAAATCAAGCTGGACTTTTGCAAGCGCCGGTTGAGCGAAAAAGAGATGGCTCAAATCAGCGCTCATGTCCGCCTGGTTCCGGATGCGGCAGAAAACATCGAGCTGCACAGCGCCTATATCGAACTCTCGGTTGAGCCCAATCAAGCAAAACCCTTAGAGGCGTATCAAATACTCACCTTTCTTGGCTTGATGCTTTCCACGCAA
>CAZHEZ010000197.1:0-15153 GCA_964531315.1 uncultured Candidatus Obscuribacterales bacterium
ACCGCCATCGCTATGCGCGTATCAAAGAAAAAACCTATAAGTGCCAGTTGGCTTATCTGGAAAACCTGATGAAGCTGACAAATGAGAAAGGCATTCAACTGATTGTTGTAAACATGCCGCTCACTGCCGGCAATGTAAGCCTCATGCCGGCTGGCTTTTACGACAAGTACAAGGAAACGATTGCCGGCATGGCACAAGCAAATGGCGTCACTTTTCTCGACCTGAACAAACCTGGCTCCTTCGAAAGAAAGCAGTTTGCCGACACGGTTCATCTAAATGGTCTGGGTGGAGTGGCTTTCTTCAAACTGCTCAGCAACGAACTGGCGCGAGATCATTCCTTCAGCGCTGCGCTTTCCACTACTCACTAGCTTATTAAAATGACAGACAGTTCGCCGGCAATTGAGGAAGCGTCTCAGGTAGTGAAGACTGAACAGCCCGTGACGTCTGTTCGATCATTTACGGTCGTTGTTCTTGCTTGCGTCTTTTGTTTTGCCATGGCACTGACGGCAGCGCTTTTGCAAAATCTACGCCCACAAACACTGGCAATGGCATCAATGTTCGACTCAGGAGCGTACTTGATGTCATCGAAGTATGTTTTGACAGCCGGCAGACACCTAGCCGGCCATGAGATTTCCTTGTTGACTGCGGCCCAATCACTTTCCGAGACCTTGATGCTCAATGGCCCGACTTTGCCCGGACTGGGCGCAGCATACTTTTGTGCAATCGGCAAAGAGCCTGATCTGATAGACATGCGCGCTCCCATTGTTCTGCAATCAATTATTCACGCTCTTACCGCCGTGCTTTTGGCTCTTGCCGGCTGGCGCTTCACTGGTGGACGCCTGATTGGTCTGACGGCCGGAGCATTGCTTGCCGTCTGGCCTGCAGCAGTAACGGGAGCAGCGAGATTTCTTACCGAAACTATCTCACTGTTTTTCATTACCGCCGGCGTGCTGGCCGTAAGCTATCTTCCCAGAGCCAGAGCCAATTCGAAGCTGACTGTTTCAGGGCCCGCTGCCTTTGCATTCGGATGCGCTACGGCGCTGATCATACTTACGAAAGCCGCTCTTTTGCCTGGTGCACTCCTTGAAACGGGTGTTGTTTTTACGATTCTTTCGCTGTCGAAAATTGAAAAACGGTCATTTATCGCCGCTCTTCTTTCTTTTCTACTGGGACTGTCTTTGTTTATCGCGCCCTGGCTGCTCTTCACCAAAGCCGCTACAGGCGAATACTGCCTCATACCCAAAAGAGGACCAACATTCAATCTGGCTGCCGGTCTAAGTCCGGAAACAGACGGTTGGAGCGCATTGCCGGAAACACAACTGGTGAAAATGTTTTCGGAATCAGATGGTCCCCAGGCTGCAGCCTCAGCCTTCTATCAAATGAACCCGGGCGATTTTTGCGGTCGTATGGCCAGAAAGCCGGCCCGCCTTTTTCAATATCCCTGGAACGACTGCAAATCCATTGTCTTTGGTCTGCCCCTGGCTGCACAGGTTGTTTTGCATCAGGTCCTTATTGTCTTCGGGCTTTTCGGTTTGCTTTCCTTTTGCGCATTGCCGCTCCGGCTGGGGACATATGAAAGCGACGCCTCAAAATTTAAAGGCTCAGCCGGTCCTGATGATAATCCTCAGCAAGAAGCCCAGACCAACCAAAATGTCCATCCTGAGCTACTGGCAGTTGGCACTGTATCCGGTGGCTGGCCATCAGCTATTAATCTTGCCGCCGCTATGCCCTCAGAAGTCTCCGCTCTATTGATGGGCTCTGCCTGCCTGGCCATCATTGCCGGACATCTTGCTTACTTGCCCTTTGTCTCTGAAGACCGATATGGATTCACGGCCATTACTTGTTTCATCCTCTTTGCTTACTGGACATTGTCCGGCGCACTACAAAAGCGCATAGCCACCTGGAATTTCGTCAGACTCTGCATTGCCGCAAGTTTCATCATGCTGGCCTTCAGTTTTGAAAGTAATGTCTGGCGTTCTCTGTTCGCCACAAGCGCCCAGGAGATTTTTGCCGCTCCCCTGGCTATCGGCATGGCACTGCTCTTTGTTGGCTGTCTTATGGCCATACGCACATTGCTCGGTGCGGGTAAATCAAATGCGCCGTCAAAAGTTCTCACTTTCATCGTTTCGTTCATTCTTTTGACCCTGTCACTGGCTGCATTTCATTCCGGCAGAGACAATACATATGACTGGGAAACACGCCTGACAGCAGAAAGGGAGTGCGGGCGCTGGCTGCAATTGCCGAAATCGCCTGTAGCAAGCGCGCTTGTACTTTTCAATCTGAGAGGCGACTGGCGCGCGGCGCGCCTCAAAATAAACGGGCAGGAAATTTCCGGCGCTCCGATATCAATTATCCATCTCACGGGAAGCTCCCTATTAAGTGACAGCTACCGAGTCTTCGCAAAAGTTCTGCGCCTAGATACTTCCGGACTGGAACAGTGGCGCGCCTTCATCGTGCCGGCAAAGGTTTTGCGACCAGGCGGACACAACACAATTTCTTTGAGCGCCAAAGCAAACAGCCCATTCATTGCCAGCCTGACCGGCAGCACCACCGGCAGTGCTTTTCAGAAAAATGGCGCTGGCAGCACTGCATTTGCGCCCTCGTTGAATTTATTTACTCCCAGCAAACTTCTCAACAATCCACTTTGCTTTGATCCCAGACTGAAAGACATTTTGCCGACCTCTGTGAGAGATGGCATCAGTTATAGAAAAGATAAAGCAGGCACAACTGACGAAGATCTCTCCGGCATTCCGGGAGCACAACATGGTCAGTATCACTTGTTTTTACTTGTCGATGAGAAAGTCAGGCTCCTGGACGCAAAGGCAGAGGAGAATCACCAACCTATATATATTGATGTTCACCCGCCCCGAAAAAAAATCCGCTCCAAAGGAAAAGGAGAAAGCCGGTCGAACTTTTACGGCGAAGCAGAAATCCCTTCCAGTGCACTTCTTAAGAGCCATGTGCGATTGAAGGTGACGGGCACAGCTGAAAGCGACACGCCCTTAGATGTGAAATTCTGGCTCGACGACGGGCGCTTATTCGGCAGCCCTGTGGAGCTTTCCTCATATCCCCAGGCAATTGATGGCAAAGGCAAGCGCCCATTTTCTTTCGAGGCCATCGCCCAATCGAATACAATCGACGCCCAGAGCGCAAAGACGATGATCAAAATCTCATCCAATCTTGTACCATTATCAATCAGCAATCTGAGGCTGGAAGTGGAGCCTCTTACGGCACCGGCACTGAAGATCAGCGCAAAACACTGGTTTTAGGGTCGGCGTTAGCGGGGTAGTATCCAAACGCATACTACACAACATTTCGGTGCCTACTTGCGAAAACGCACTGTAAATAACTACCATATAGGCAGTTGCAGTTTTAATTTTTAGAGCGATGCTTGCGCACCGCCAGAGGAGAGTTTATGTCCGTTGAAACACCTAGCAAAATCGTTGATGCAGCAGCATATTTCGAAGCCAAACTGGCTTACGAAATCGGCCCGATCGGCTTGAACATGGCTATTGAAAAAGGCGAGAAAATCACCATCGTCGACCTGCGCACCCCTGAACTGTTTGCCAAAGGTCACATTCCTGGCGCAATTAACCTCAAGTACGAAGAACTTGACAAGAACCTGGATAAACTGAGTAAGGACAAAACGACCGTCGTTTATTGCTACGACATCGTTTGCAACCTTTCGGCCCGGGCAGCTCTCGAGCTGGCCAAAAAAGGCTATAAGGTCAAAGAGCTTGAAGGCGGATATGACAGCTGGACCGAGCGCAACCTCAAGGTTGAAGGAACAGGCCAAACTCACAAATCAGGCTCTTGCTGCGGTTAATCGCTAACAGGAGAAACCCATGAAGAAATTCAATGTAAGCCTATTGAGTCTGGCGGCGATCGCCTTGCTTGGCACCTCCATTCTCCCGGCCATGGCTGGTGAAGGATGCTGCGGCGGCAAGAAAGAGAAAGCACAAGGCGAAGATTGCTGCAAAGACAAAGCGAAAGCAGATGCCAAAGACGATGCAAAGGCCGATCAAAAGGCCTCTGCTGACGCTCCAGCCACTGCAGACGCTTCAAAAGGCGAAGCAGAAAAGACAGCTAAGTAAGGCTATAAGCCCATCACCATGGGTAATTGGAAAGCCAGCGTCACAAGCGCTGGCTTTCTATGCAAGCAAAAGAACTAAGAGCAAGCAATCAAATCAGGATCAATTCGATAACGCATCCAGCCCGAGACAGGCTTGGCGCCAAGGCGATTGTAGAATCCGATCGCCTTTTCATTCCAGTCCAAAACAGACCATTCAAAGCGAGCGCAATTTCTCTCTCTGGCGACCTGAGCAAGATGCGACATCAAGCTTGCACCAAGGCCGGTGCCTCGAAATTGCCGGCAAACATAGAGATCTTCCAGGTAAAGTGTTGGCTTTCCTTCCCAGGTCGAATATGCGAAGAAATAGAGTGCAAAGCCGACCGGCTTTCCGTCTAATTCTGCAATAGCACACTCAAAAGGCGGCTTATCTTGCTGCATCTGATCTTGCAGATCCGGCGCTGTTACTTTCAGGCTTGCTTCTTCTCTTTCATATCGAGCCAGCTCGGTGATCAAATCAAAGAGCAGTTGCGCATCATCAGCAGTGGCCCGGCGAATCGAGATTGCCATAGTGTTTCCTCCAGTTCAAAGAATCACTGGCAATTTACAGGCAGAGCAGCAAGATGTAAAATTTTTGAGCGTATGAAACATTTGAATCTTTTTTGTAATATTTATTACATTTATGCTCAAAGTCACAGATATTGTTCGCGATATTCTTTTCTCCTCAGAGCTTGAGCTGTCGGCACTTTCACGGCGCTTACTTAACCTTTCCGCCTACGCAAAACGCATTCAGAAGGATGTGGAACTGCGTGCCCGCAAGCCGGTTCAGGTCGGAACCATTGTCGTCGCCCTTTCTCGAATTTCGGCAGAAGTGACCGAAGAAGACCCACTGCTGCCTAAAATTCAGCTCGAGGGCTTGTCCGTCAAATCAAATCTCTCCGAAATCACTTTCAACAAATCAGCCGCCAACAAACAACGCACACAGAAGCTGTATAGCGACAGTCAATTCGCCCAGGCAGACTTTCTTACCATTACATATGGTGCCGGTGAAATCTCAATCATTGCGCCGATGACACTGGTGAAGCCGGTTTTGAAAAATTTCAAGCCGGACGAACCAAAACTCTTGCTGCAAAATCTTGCCGCATTGACTGTGCAATTCGGCGATCACTTCATCGATACACCCAACATGTACTTCGCGCTTTTGCGAGCAATATCAGTCCGCAAACTCAACCTGGTGGAATTGATTTCGACCTTTACCGAACTGACTTTTCTGGTCCGGCAGTCGGACCTCAATGAACTGTTCCTTTTAATGAATTCTTTAATGCCCGGATGTCAGCAGGCGGATCATTAAAGCCAGTATTTACTGGCATTTCGGGATTTCCGGACAGTAAGTCTTTACGAAATTTTGATGCACATTAGGCAAGTGCTAATGTGTTTTTTACGGGTTTAGCGGTTTGATGAAAACCCAGGCGACTGCCTATAAAAGCAGTCCAAGGCAACCCACAAACATGACCTCAACATTAATGGCCCCAGAACACCGCGCAGCCAACGCCCGAAACAAGCTGCGCCGTTGGCTTTTCCAGGGCATGAGCGACAATCGACCGGAAGCACAGCACCAGGACAAATGGTGGAAGGTGATGTGCCTGACCGGAGTTGATTACTTCTCAACCCTGGGCTACCAGCCCGGTATTGCTTTCATAGCCGCCGGGCTTCTGTCGCCGATTGCCACGCTGGTTCTGGTGATTGTCACCCTGGCGGGTGCACTGCCGGTCTACCGCATGGTGGCAAAATCCAGCCCGCACGGGCAAGGTTCCATCTCAATGCTGGAGCGGCTATTGCCTGGCTGGTTCGGTAAGGCGCTTGTCCTCACTTTGCTGGGTTTTGCCGCCACCGACTTCATTATCACCATCACTCTTTCCGCTGCTGACGCAACAGCGCACATTGTCGAGAATCCGGTCCTCAAGAGTTTTCCTCCCTGGATGCTGGATCGCATTGGCGTGACCACATTATTGATTGCTATTCTCGGCGGTATTTTCCTTCTCGGTTTCCGAGAGGCGATTGGCGTTTCGGTGCTGGTTGTGGCACTGTATTTAGTGCTAAACGTCGCAGTGCTGGGCGAGAGCCTTCAGCATCTGATCAAAGCACCCGAATTGCTCGTTCAGTGGCAACAAAAGCTGTTTCAGCAACACGCTTCGCCGTGGATGATGATCGGAATGAGCTTGATTCTCTTTCCAAAACTAGCTCTTGGTTTGTCTGGTTTTGAAACAGGCGTCGCTGTAATGCCGCTCGTGAAAGGCGACGGCAAAGATTCTGCCAATGACATCGAAGGACGCGTCAGAAATACACGCAAGCTGCTCGTCACTGCAGCTCTGATCATGAGCGTATTTTTGATGATCAGCTCTTTGACCACTACGCTTTTGATTCCGGAAAAGGCATTTCTTGAAGGTGGAGAAGCTAACGGCCGCGCCATTTCGTATCTGGCGCACTTGTATCTTGGACACACATTTGGCTCCCTTTACGACATCAGTTCGATCCTTATACTGTGGTTTGCCGGAGCTTCGGCAATGGCCGGTTTGCTTAATTTGGTTCCGCGTTACCTGCCTAGATTCGGCATGGCTCCTGAATGGGCAAAAGCGGTTCGCCCACTGGTGCTGTTTTTCACCGGCGTTGCTTTTGCCGTCACATTGATTTTCCACGCCGATGTAGATGCACAGGCCGGCGCCTACGCAACCGGCGTATTGGTACTTATCACCTCGGCAGCTTTTGCAGTCCTGCTCAGTGTACGCAACAAATACATATGGCAGGCACGTGCTTTCTTTGCAATCACTCTGGTCTTCATTTACACATCGATCATGAATATGATCGAGCGCCCGGAAGGTCTGCATATAGCTTCATTCTTCATCGGCGCTATCCTGGTCACGTCCTTCATTTCACGAGCGATAAGATCGGTAGAGCTGCGCATTGGTGAGGTTACCCTGGACGCCGCGGCGACCCGTTTCATCGAAGACACCGTCAAGGCTACCGGCTGCATCACCCTGCTCGCTCACCGTCCCAACGGTCTGGGATATGCGGTAAAAGAAGAAGAAACCAGAAAGATTCACAAGCTCACATTGGAAGAAGCTGAATTCATCTTCCTGGAAGTAGAACTCAGCGATTCATCGGATTTCGTTGGTGACAGGCTGATGGTCACGGGCGAAGAGGTCGAAGGCGTCAGAGTATTGAGATGCTCCAGCCCGGCCATTCCAAATGCCATAGCCGCCCTGCTTTTACACCTGCGCGACCAATCGGATATTCTCCCTCATGCGTATTTCGGGTGGACAGAGGGCAATCCGCTGCGCTATGTTTTCAAGTTCGTATTTCTTGGAGAAGGCGAAACAGCGCCCCTGACGAGGGAAATTCTCCGTCAAATAGAGAGGGACCCCGCCCGCCGGCCTAGAATCCTGGTAGGCTAAAGGTGAACGTCGGGTGCATTGAACCCGGACCGGGTCCCTATATGAATCACAAAAGCCGATTACGGTATGTTTACACCCTGATTATCGTCGGGGTAGCGACGCTTATCTCAAGATTGCTTTTGCCGCATTTTGCCGCCGCCAATCTGGTTATGGTTTACCTGCTTGCCGTGGTTATCATCGCCACGAAATACGGCAAGGGCCCAGCCATTCTTGCGTCCATGCTGAGTGTTTGCATTTTCGATTTTTTCTGCATACCGCCCTATCTGACACTGGCCGTTTCCGACTCGCAATATCTACTTACTTTTGGCGTCATGCTCACAATCGCGCTTTTGATCAGCAATTTGACGGCGACCGCGCACGACCAGGCGGAGCGAGCAACACGAAAAGAGCAGCAAACCTCACTTCTCTACTCTTTCAGTCGTGAGCTGGCAGCCGGTCGCGATCTGGCTGCACTCGCCGAAATCGGTGAAAGACACATTACTCAGCTTATAGAAACGAAATCCGAAGTCTTCATTGCCGACCAATCAGGAAGCATCACCCAGTCTCTTCAAGCCGATGCGGCGCTATCACAAAGCGACAGAGAAACCATCGAGCAATCCTCCAAAGAATCTTCCAAGCAAAACTTCAAGCTCACTCAGGGAAGCAAGATGATCCCGTTGCGGGGATCGACAGGTTCCACCGAATTGTTGGGCGTAGTCTATGTCGCGCAAGGGCTTGCGCACTGTGACAGCGAGCGTCTGAGCACTCTGGAAGCTTTCGTCAGCCAACTGGCGACCGCTTGCGAACGCACGCGCTTATCTGAAGAAAACGAACAAGCCAGAGTACAAGTCAAATCAGAACAATTGAGAAGCTCATTGCTGAGCTCAATCTCCCACGATCTGCGCACTCCGCTTGCCACCATAACCGGTGCGGCCAGCGGAATCATGGAAGCGGGCTCGAAAGTAAATCTGAATGAGTGCAAAGAACTGGCTTCTGAAATCTTCAACGAATCAAGAAGGTTAAACAGATTGGTCGGCAATCTATTGGATATGACACGAGTCGAATCCGGAGCGCTGGAAATCCACAAAGAACCGCAGCCAGTGGACGAAATTATTGGAGCAGCAATTTCCTATTTCGAGGAACAGCTGGAATCGCGAGCGATTGAAACAGAGATTCCGGATGACCTGCCCATGATTTCGGGCGACGCCGTATTGATTCAACAGTTGTTCATCAATCTTTTGGAAAACGTTTTGAAATATACGCCACCGGACTCGCCTTTATTGTTCAAAGCCAAATGCGATCAAGTCAGCGGCTCTCAAAACGGCACAGGAACCGGCGCCAAGAGCAACAATGGCAATAACTCTCAGTCTCAGTTTGTCACCATCGAACTCAGCGATCGAGGCCCCGGTATTCCCGAAGATATGCGAACTCAGATCTTCCAGAAATTTGTTCGGGCAAAAAACAGAACCAGTGCAAGTGGTGCTGGACTCGGGCTGGCCATATGCCAGGGTATTGTCGAAGCGCATGGCGGTAAGATTGGCGTTAAGGAAAGAGGGGGCGGAGGAGCGACATTCTGGTTCACACTTCCGGTAGCAAATACAAGTTCCATCACTCAAGAGCAAACGAAAGAACAAAACGCGATTCAAGCGTAAGAGGCAAATATGTCAAAGTCAAAGGTATCTGTACTGGTAATCGAGGACGAAGCACCAATCCGGCGCTTTCTCAAAATGACATTGACCAGCCAGGGATACGACTTCTCGGAAGCCACCTCCGGGCAGGAAGGCATGCTCAAGGTTGCATCCGAAAAACCGGACATCGTCATTCTCGATCTCGGACTGCCCGACATGGACGGTCTGGAAGTGACCAAACAATTGAGAGAGTGGACACCGGTTCCGATTATTGTGTTGTCCGCACGAGGGCAAGAAAAGGACAAAGTAGAAGCGCTGGACGCCGGCGCCGATGACTATTTGACAAAACCGTTTGGTGTGGCGGAATTGATGGCACGTGCACGTGTCGCTCTGCGCCGAACGATGACGAATTCCAATGGTGAAACGCAATCGACATTCAAGTTCGGCGATGTCGAAGTAGATTTTGTCAAACGGCAGGTCATGTGCCTGGGCGAAGAATTGCACCTGACCCCCATTGAGTACAAACTGCTTTCCACACTGATCAAGTACGCCGGTCGCGTGGTCACTCACAATCACTTGCTGCGCGAAGCGTGGGGTGCGGAATACTCCGGTGAAACGCACTACTTGCGCGTTTACATGGCGCAATTGCGGCGCAAACTGGAAAAGAATCCGGCCCAGCCCAAGTACCTAATAACGGAGCCAGGAGTCGGTTATAGGCTGAAAGTAGATTAGACACCTGCTCGCTTGCCTGCGGCAGTATTACAGCATTGCGTCGAATTTTAATCTTCCCAATGTCAAATTTCCAGCTTCGACGTATACACCCGTGAAGTCTACCTTTCGCTAACTATAAAACCCCAGCAGACATGCCCCTTGCATGTTTAGGAGAATCGCCAATGGGTTCACACTCTTTGGAGAGCGGCGCCCGCTTTACGCCGGCGACGGACAATTATGGCATAGGCACGGATCTCGATGACTCCCTGATTCATCAAGCTTTGTCGGTCTATCAGGCAGGCAGAAATACTGAGAGCGGGATGATCAACTGTTTTCCTAAGAATCGAAATGAGCACAATGTCGAGCTGACAATCGATTTGCCCTATGACGGCGATCGAAGGCACTCGCATGGCGGCGACTCCGGCAATCTATTTCCGAAGTCTTACAATTGCTCTGCGATCAGTCGATTGGATCCATCGCCGATCGATGAAAGAATTGTCTCCTGCTCTCCGCGAGTTCGTGTTGAGCAAGAACCCGGTTTTGGATGCTCGACTCACATTAGAATCGACATTGATGTGCCCGGTTTCTATCTTTGTTCGGCCCACATAAAACTTCGACCTGAGCCGAGCTCGCAGCCGCCTGATGCATACCTGTGCGCTTGGCACCAAGGGAATGACAGACCCACGCATCCACCAGGCTTCTACATGTGCGTCTCTCGCCCATGGGATAGACCTGGTCATCATCGCCCAGACATAGATCTCTGCGTCGCCAGAATCGACACACAGCATCCTCACCGTCCAGACATTGATCTCTGCGTCGCTAGAATCGACACACGGCATCCTCACCGCACAGACATTGATCTCTGCGTCGCCAGAATAGACACGCGACATCCGCATCGTACAGACATTATTCTTTGCGCCGATAAAGTTCGCTGGCCAGATGCTGAGCCTTCAAACATTACTCTTTGTGCGGCCAAGGTTGAACCCGGCAATCATTCTATTCCTTCTCATGTTTACGCTTGTGTTGACCACAAGGTGGTTCCTATAAACAATTCCGAAGATCCGGACAATGACCCGGATACAAGGGTGCTCGGTTGCGGTAAGAAAGTCCCTGGGGAACCCGGACATTATCGATTGTGCTCTGCAAATGCGCCGAACGATTATATTCCGGAATTTCTTGAATATGAAAAACAAACTCGCCGCCCTTTGATTTAATGTTGCTTGCAGTCCAAACTTACGTTCGGCTGCATATACACCCTCATTGGTTAATCTCCCCCTTCACACGAGCGCACTCGCACGTCAGGGAGATGCACCGTGAGCTATACAAACCAGCTTGAGACGTCCATCAAGACGCCCGATCATAAGAACAACTTTGCCGAAAATGCCGACCTGGACGATAAACTCATCAACCAGGCTCTTTCGATTTACCAGCATGCTCAAATGGAATCCAAACCTGGAGCCGCTTCTCTTACAACGGACCAAAACAATATCAGAGATGCGATATTGCAGTCGCTTGAGCGCCCGTGCCAGCCAACTAATAATGTTCTGCGCAATTCACTGACGGACACGATGAAAGATGTGCTTATCAATGAGGCAATCAGAGATTTGAGTCGCCCTTTTGACCGATTGCCTCCAGCAATTCGATGCCATCCGGAATCCGGAGATACAAGCAAAGGCAAAATAGCAGAAACGATCAATCGACTCTTTGACATTCCTCACGAGGGACCATCTGTACTTCGTCGCAATCAGAACTACGATAAAGTTCCCAGCGACATCACTGACGGCTTGATCCAAAAGCCGCTTGACCGTCGCAGCGAGCAGGATCGCTCAAAAGACCGCAATCAGAGTGAAACTCATGAACAGTTTGACTGGAATGAAATGCGCAAATACCTTGAGAAACAGCCAGAGGGTTTCTATTTGTGCACTGCCAAAATCCCTCCCAAATTCAAAGAAGAATTCAACAAACCTTCGGAAATCTTCGCGTGCTCTTATCGCGTTCCGCCGGCGGAAACTCTGCCTAAATTCGATAAGCTATATCCAGGTGCTCCAAATGACACTATTCTGTGTTCTGAGAAAATTCCGCGCAGTGGCGTTAAGCCTGAGCCGGGCAACTATTATGCATGCGTGTACTATTACCCGTTAAAACCGGAGAATCTGAAAATTCAGTGCTAAACGTCTAAAATAACGAAGTGGTGCAACGACGGGACATTAATGCCGAGCGAATTCCTGCGAATCAAGCCTCAGCTTCCCATGCTTGGCATCGGCATTGGTTTGCGCAATGAAATTTGCCGCGACATCCTGCAAAATGCGAAAGAAATTGATTTTCTGGAGTTTGTTCCTGAAAATTATTCGCGCAACATAGTCAGCACAAAGTGGCTGAGCGGATATGCCGAGCATTTCCCTGTCGTGCCCCACAGCGTCAGTCTCTCCATCGGCAGCGTCGATCCGATCGATTTCGAAGTGCTGCGCATGGAGCGCGAATTTGCGCGACTCTTCGACGCCCCCTGGTGGAGTGATCATCTTTGCTTTTCCGGTGTCGATGGAGAGTCAGGACATGATCTTTTTCCACTGATTTGGACAGAGGAAACAGTTAAGCACGTCGCCAGGCGAGCAAGACGCGTTCAAGAATATGTCGAAAAACCATTCGCGCTGGAAAACATTCCCTATTATACGCGCGCGCCTAAGGGCGATTTCGACGAAGCAGAATTCATCAGCAGAGTGCTTGAGGAAGCGGATTGCGGTCTGTTGCTCGATCTGAATAATCTGCACGTAAATTCGCTCAATCACAATTTCGATCCCTTCGAGTTTTTGGATCGCATCCCGCTAGAAAGAGTGGTCCAGATACATATGGCTGGCCACACGCGATTCGGCAAACGCATCGTCGACACCCATGGTGAAGCACTGGCAGGCACTGTTTATGAACTTTTCGACCACACACTCAAGAGATATCCGCATGTCAACTCAGTGATGATCGAACGAGATCAGATGTTTCCATCATTTGACGAGTTGTTGAATGAGCTTCGCAAGCTAAGAGAAATTTGGAATAAATACCAAACGCCGATTCAGAGAAAAGAAACTGCACCGGTTGAAATTGAAAGCAGCAAAGCACAATCGGCACCACCTAAGTTGGTCGCAGAGCTGGCAAATCTGAAAGCTGCACTTGAACAGACGAAAGCCGATCAATCAGCTGAACCCGCCGTATCTATGGAGGACCCAGAGATTTCGGGCGACACGACGGCAAAAGATTTATCCGAGTATCAATCAACATGGTTTGCGCATTGGAAAAACACAAAAGGAAAAGCGCCGGATAAGGTAGACGAGAAAAACTTTCGTCCACGATTCGCCAAGTCGTTTGCCGGTTCAAAGAATATGGACTTGCGCGCTTTCGGCATCTACGCCTGGCTGAGAGAAAGCAACCTGAGTTCAATAATGCAGTCTATCTATCCAGCCACATACCGTTTGCTGCAAGACAAATGGACCGACATCCTGGAAAGATATTTCTATGACTTCAACCCTTCTTTTTATACGCTGACTGACTGCGGGAATGGCTTCCCGGATTTTCTCTCCAAGCACTATCTCCAATTTCTAAAGACACATCCTTTCCTCAAGGAATTAGCCGACTTCGAGCTAACGAAATGGAAGGTCGCGCGCAGGCATGAGGTGACGGCTCTCAGCGATGAAGTCTATCTAGGCAGCGCCGATCAAATTAAGAACTGTCGACCCATCCTCAATCCTGAAGCTGTACTTCGAGAATTCACCTTTCCTGTGCATATTCTGGCAGAGAGGCAAATTGCTTTGGACGCAGAGACAGCAAAGCAAAAATACTATCTCGCATTTCTGCCGCACGGATATAGCTCGGCCGAAGTCACCTTAAGCGAAACGGCAATCAGGTTGATCGAAAACGCTAAGGCTGGAAATCTTAGTTATTCACAGCTGATAGCCGGTGTGCTCACGCCGGAGCAGCGGCAATCACCAGGTGAAATTGCCGCATTGATTGAACTATTTCAGCGATTGCATGAAGTCAAAATCTTCATCAGCTGCGAGAGATTTCGCGACGTTCCAGTTAAGGCCGGTTGGGAAATTTACTACGAATCAGTAAAAGAAGAGGCACCGCACTCAACAGTCACCAGGGCGATAGAACTATTCGAAACGGAAAACACAAAGTACGGTCAAGCAGTCGACCTGGGATGCGGCTCCGGCAGAGACACGAAGTACTTATTGAACTCCGGCTGGAAGGTATTGGCGGTAGACAGCAGCGCAGAGTCGATGAAGCAGTTGGAAACAGTGGCTGAAGAGTTCACAAACGGCGCGCTTACAACTTGCCTGGCTGACATGACAGCTGCGACGCTTCCTTCGGCCGATTTAGTCAATGCCAGTCTCTCCCTTCCATTTTGCGAACCGGATCAGTTTCCAAAACTGTGGAGCAATATTTGCGAATCGCTCAAGGATGGCGGCAGATTCTGTGGACATTTCTTCGGGCACCAAGACGACTGGGCCACCAATTCAAAAATGACTTTTCATAAACGTGAGGAACTGGAAGATCTATTTTCAGATTTTGTGCTCGAATACTTTGAGGAGATGGAAGGTCCCATGCCGATGGCATCCGGCGGGATAAAACACGGACATTGGTTTGAGGTGGTAGCTCGAAGGAAATAATCTGCCTGTGCGGCTCGTGTATACTTTACGCTCTACCAATAGTAAAGCGTGTATTCCACGCGGAGGTGCGCATTGAGAAAAGCAGTTGTGCCCAGTAACCTACTTCCAGTTTTATTGTTCTTACTGGCTGTCATTCTCTCCACCGGAAGCAGAGCCTTCGGCGCGGATCAACCGACGATTAACAAAGACTCGCTTCAAGTCACCGCTTACACGTTCAACGATTACAAGAAGAGCTTCGATACCTGGAGCTGGGTGCCGAGTGTTGCCTTTCATGTCAATGGACCAATCGCCAGCGGCAGTCAGATCTACGCGGAATTCACCATTCCCGGCAGCGGTCCATGGGTGAAATTCGACTGCAAAACGGAGGAGCTGCAAGCCGGACGTGCGTCGAAAACAGAAGGCGGCGGTCGGGACATCCCTGAAGACAAAGGAAGCCTCTATACCGGACCGGTCAACTTTGCCATCAAGATGCGCAATGAATTAGCGGGCGGAGACGCAACGCTTTTCACAGGACGCATCTATGTTTTGAAGGCTCATTCCAACGAACATGGTCCAAAAGTTGTGAACCATTTTGTGTATTACGTGAACCAAGATTGGAAGTTGCCCATCGGCTGCGTCTATACGTCAGGAGAAAAGGATAGCCCAATGTTGAACGCGGC
>CAZHEZ010000198.1:0-15107 GCA_964531315.1 uncultured Candidatus Obscuribacterales bacterium
CCCAGCGTTCCAGACGGTCACGATGAAACCGGCAATGTGGAAGTGAAACGTTGGGGAGATATTCCTCAAATAGCCAGTCCGAAAGAGCATTGGGAATTGGGACCGCCGCTCAAAGTCTTCGACTTCGAGCGCGGCGTAAAGCTGGCCGAATCGCGCTTTACGGTGCTTCCTGAAAATGGCGCCAAGATTGAGCGGGCATTGATGAATTTCATGCTCGACTTTCATTCTCAGCGCGGATACAGGGAAGTATTTCCGCCCATTCTCGTCAATCGCACTTGCATGCAAGGCACCGGACAATTGCCGAAATTTGACGGTGACTTCTACAAATGCGCTGACGATGAGCTTTTCCTCGTACCGACGGCAGAAGTGCCGGTGACGAATCTTTATCGAGACGAAGTGATTGAAGAAGCAGATTTGCCTATCTATCACACTGCCTACACGCCAAACTTTAGGCGCGAAGCAGGAAGTGCCGGTAAGGACACGCGCGGCTATATTCGCCAGCATCAATTCAACAAGGTTGAGCTGGTTAAATTCTGCTTGCCTGAAAAGTCGGAAGAAGAGCATGAACAGCTGACATTAGACGCAGAAGCGATTTTGGAGGCTTTGAAGCTTCCCTATCGCCGCATGCTTCTGTGCGCTGGTGACATGGGCTTCTCAGCCAAGAAATGCTTCGACCTCGAGGTCTGGTTTCCCGGGCAGGACAAATATCGGGAAATCAGTTCGTGCAGTAATTTTGGTGATTTCCAGGCCCGGCGAACCAATTTGCGTTATCGTCCGGCCGACGGTGGAAAACCGCGCTACATGCACACCTTGAATGGTTCCGGTTTGGCGATCGGACGCACGCTGGCTGCAATTCTGGAAAATTTCCAGCAGCCTGACGGTTCGGTCATCATCCCGAAAGTGCTCGGTCCTTACTTAGGTGGGCTTGAAGTACTTGAGCCAAACCGATAACACAGAAATACAAGTCGACGACGAGTTCGGTCTGGTCCAGCCCGGCCGGGTGCATTTCCGCCTGGTCGGCTGGTTCTGTGTGGCGTCGGCTATCGTCAGTGTTTTCGCGCTGCTCGTATCTTTGCAGGTAGTGAGAATCGGCGACTTGCTTGCCTTCTCGCCTGTGAAGTTGATGCGCTTTGTTGCCGACAATCAATTGATGTGGCGTTCTTGCTGTTTGCTGAATGCCCTGTCTTCCGTCTCCAAAGTGCTCGTCTTTTTGATGCTCAACATCATCGTGGACAGAAAGGCGCGCTTGCTCACTCGCATTGGCTTGATCTTGTCCTTGATTGGCTGCGCCGTTGATTTGAGTGCGCAGACTTCTCTGTTGGTTGTTTTGTCCGATCTGGCTGTGCAGTTAAAACTCAATTCCAGCTATCTCAAGCAAGACCTGCTGCAGCTTGCCTGGATGACCATAAATCAGGCTCTCGGGCAAATCATCTTGGTCGCCAACCTCATGTATGCCTTTGGCGGACTGACCGCCACAATTGGACTTTTGCAAACCAGAGCCCTGCCCAAATGGCTTTTCTGGATTGGCATGCCTGTCTGGCTGCTCAGTTTTGCCGGCACTTTCGTTGCTTTCTGGGGCCAGTTGTCGCTTTCCTTTTCTCTACTACTGGGCTTTGCACTTGGATTTATTGTCTGGGGCGTGGCTCTAGCAATTGTCCTGGATTTGCGGGCACGCCCGGACCACACACACGCACCCAGCCAATTGGCTGAATTTCATTAAATTGGCTGGATTGTTGCGCCAGCCAATTTGGTATATGCTTTTTGTAGTTGGATGCTGGTAGGTGCCAATATTAGGGCGCTGTAATCAATGAGCCAGAATCCGATTGCCTGGATTGGCTGGGTCTTTCCGCTAAAACTGAGGTTTGTCTCATGAATTGGCTGGATATTGTATCGCTCGGAACTAATGAATCGTCCGCAGCCGATGAAACCAAACGTGGCGACCATCTTTATATACAGATCGTCCGCTCTATAAAAGACGCCATTCAGTCGGGCAAGCTGCCCGTTGATTCTCGCCTGCCTACAAATCGCGAATTGGCAGGATTGCTCAACATCGATCGGTCGACCGTATCGCGTGCCTATTTGGAATTGAGTGAAGCCGGACTGATCGAAAGCCATGTCGGGCGTGGAACTTACGTCAAGTCATTAGTGGAAGTGCCAAACGCGGCTCGCTCCGGTGGTTCAAATACAGGTGCTGCTGCTGGTTTTGCTAACTCACCGAATGCTAATCGCCCGATGGTGTGGGCTGAGAAATTCTCCCGCGCCAGCCAGACCGTCAATGCCATTGTTTCCCGTCAGGCTCCCGCTTCCGGGCTGCAGGACGACACCATTTCTTTCGGCGGCGGTATTCCCACAGAAGAATTTTATCCAAGCTCGCATTTTCAACGCATAGTCTCCGAGATGGTTGGACGCGGCGATGTCGATCGCATGTTTGCATACAGTCCAGCCGAAGGCGATGCCGAGCTGCGCAATCAAGTCATTCAATATTTAGGCGAGCAATCAATGCCGGTTCAGCACGATGAACTCTTGATTGTAAGCGGCTCTCAGCAAGGCATCGATCTGGTGTCGACAGCGCTTGTCGACGAAAACGACGTCGTGATTATCGAAGACCCCAGCTATTTCTGGGCGATTTGCAATTTCCGCGCCCGCCACGCCCGTTTGATCGGCGTGCCGGTCGATGAAGAAGGCATGCGCATGGACGTGCTGGAGAGCGTTTTGAAACGCCAGAAAGCAAAGCTGATTTATGTGATGCCGGCCTTCCAAAATCCAACCGGTGCCACTATGTCACAAGCAAGGCGCCAACAGCTTCTTGCTCTGGCTCGCGAATATCAGGTGCCAATTCTGGAAGACAATTTTGTGGGCGAGCTCGTTTATGATGGAGAACGCCGCAAGCCGCTGAGAGCAGAGCCGGGCGCGCAAGATATTGTCATTCATCAAGGGACCTTTTCTAAAGCGCTCTGCCCCGGACTGCGTCTGGGCTGGCTGGTTGCGCCGCAGGAAGTGATGAATCGATTGAGGGCGGCAAAGCGCTCCAGCGATTTGACCACAAACTCAATGGCGCAGGTGGTTTTGACTCGTTATCTCGAAGAAGGTCTCTACAAAGATCATCTGGAACACGTGCGCACTGCCTACAAACAGCGGCTGGAAGCGCTCAACGAAGCCCTGGAAAAATATATCGCACCAATTACTTTTGGTTCGGAAGGGCGTCATAAAGGGCCGCAAAGGCTGACGTGGACGATTCCTTATGGCGGCCTTTTCGTCTGGGCGAAGCTGCCGGCGCGGCTTTCGGCACGTGAGCTCTTAAATTATGCCGAGCGGGAAGGTGTGACTTTCTCTCCCGGAGAATTGTTCTTTGTCGGCGCAGATCAACCTGAGTATTTGCGTTTGTGTTTCATTCAGACAGATGAAGACACCATTAGAGAAGGTGTAAAACGGCTCAGCAAGGCGCTTAGCGCATTCTTTGCCGACGTGTCGCGGGTGCGCTCGAAAGAAAGCACTTGGAGTAAGAGAGGCAGCGAAAGAGTATTAATCTAGCATCAGAGGCGTTATCGGATGATACCGCCCGCGATGCCCATTCAATTACAAGCGCCAGGAGGAGCAACAAAATGGCAGTCGAAACAAAAGGTGGCAAAAGCGGAGCCGACATTCGCACCGGCAGTGACAAGGTGAAAAAAGCCTTGCCGCAAATGCTCAAAGGTGGCGTCATCATGGACGTCGTCAATGCCGAGCAAGCTAAGATTGCCGAAGCCGCAGGCGCGGTTGCAGTCATGGCACTGGAAAGAGTCCCCGCCGACATCCGCGCTGAAGGCGGCGTGTCGCGCATGAGCGATCCTGAATTGGTCGCCAAAATCATTGAATCCGTCAGCATTCCGGTAATGGCCAAAGCCCGCATCGGGCATTTCGTCGAAGCGCAGATCCTGCAATCGCTGGGCGTAGACTGCATTGACGAAAGCGAAGTGTTGACGCCCGCCGACGAGGAATACCATATCGACAAATCCAAATTCGATATTCCTTTTGTATGCGGCGCCAGAAACCTCGGCGAAGCATTGAGAAGAATCGGCGAAGGCGCGGCCATGATCCGCACCAAAGGCGAAGCCGGAACCGGCGACGTTGTCGAAGCCGTCCGCCATGCCCGCAAAATCCTTGGCGAAATCCGCGCTCTATCAATCATGCCGAGAGAAGAGCTGATGACCTATGCCAAACAGATAGGCGCTCCTTTCGAGCTGGTCGTCAAAGTGGCCGAAGAGGGCAAATTGCCGGTCGTCAACTTTGCAGCCGGCGGCATCGCCACTCCGGCTGATGCAGCATTGATGATGCAGATTGGTGTAGAAGGCGTGTTTGTAGGCTCCGGCATCTTCAAGTCGGGCAACCCTGAAAAGCGCGCTCTGGCCATCGTCAAGGCGACCACCTTCTATCAAGATCCCGAAGTGCTGGCAGAAGTCAGCCGCAACCTGGGCGAACCAATGGTCGGCCGCACAGCCGCCAGCCTGGCTGCAACCGAAACGCTGGCCACACGCGGCTGGTAGTGCAATTGGTGGTGATGCGGAACATAACCGCTATGTTCCGCATCGCCCGCCGAAAATTAAACCGGGCGACGCATGGCGTCGCCCCTACAGGAGAAATCCATTATGCCATCAACAATCGGAGTTCTTTCACTGCAAGGTGACGTGGCAGAGCATTGCCGATCTATAGAATCGCTCGGACGCCGAGCCATTCAGATTCGCTATGCGCGCCAGATGGACAGTGTTGACGGCTTGATCATCCCAGGCGGTGAGTCGACAACCATCGCCAAGCTGACAGCCGACAATCAGGACGCCATCTTTGACCGCATCCGCGAATTCATCGATGCCGGTAAGCCTGTTTATGGAACCTGCATGGGCTCTATCTTTCTGGCTAAGGAGATTGAAGGCTCCGCGCAGGGACGCCTGGCGGCAATGGATATAAAGGTAAGAAGAAACGCTTTCGGGCCGCAGCGGTTTAGTTTTGAAACCACGCTCAATATTCCGGTGCTCGGAACAGAGCCGCTCAATGCCATCTTTATAAGAGGACCGGTAATTCTGTCAGCGGGTGCCGGCGTTGATGTGATGGCTCGTGTAGACGCCAACATTGGGCGTCTTGGGAAAACAGCCGGCAGTGCGCCTGATGAAAGTGCGCTCTACGACTCGTATATAGTCATGGCTCGGCAGAGCAATCTTCTGGTTTCGTCCTTCCACCCTGAATTGACAGACGACCTGAGAGTTCACCACTACTTTCTGCAAATGGTGGAAGGGCTTCTGCCGCCTGCTATTTCAGAGGAAGAAAAACAGTTTGTCCAGCCAAAAGCGCCGACGCATGCGGTAAATCCGATGACTCTGGCAGCTGTCTAGGAAGGCGAGAGCAACGCGCCAGCCATCTGCGCCCAATTTGCAAGCTCTTTATTTGAGCTTCTTTTGCAAGTAATCGACGGCTTCTTCAAGGACGCTGACTCTTTCCAGCAGGTCGGGCGCTTTCTTATATGCATTTTCCATCGCCAGTTTTTCTTGAACCCATTGTCGAAGAAGCGCGCCGACGGGCATTTTGTTTTTCTCGGCAGCGTCCAAGACCGCAAGGATTGTCTCTGGATCCGCGCGAAATTGAAGTACTCCACGATCGGCTACCTTTTGCCGGGCTTCGCCTTTCAAGTCCTGATGCGCTTTCTTGAGTTCTTTAGAGTTCAATTTAGCCAAGGTTCCAATCCTCTTCGAATATCTTCTTCTATTGCGGCGAGGCCGGCTGAGCATGGAAAACATAGACGGATTCCGTAGATTGATAGCGGAGACCGATCTCTAGAAGTCGTTCTGTAAATGTATAACCGACGAGCATCTCGCAGGTGTCATCAGCATCATCCAATGAAAAGAAGCTGACCATCGATCCGGCAATAACCTCATCAATCATCTCCGCCGTCACGCTTAAGGCTCTCCCAGTTGTATCCAGTGATTCGCACATACATTCATCCTTTGTACTACATAATTGTAGTACAGATTTGTATTACGCTCAAGGTAGATAACTGGGAGCGAGCAAAAGGATAAAAGGCGCGTGCAACGCGCCAGCTACGAGGGGATCAGCGTTTCTTTGTGAAGCTCATCAGCCAGGCCTGAAAGAAGGATTCTCGAATAGCCAAAAACACAGGCGTTCTATTGGTCCCGCTGCGGGTGGCGTTGTCGTAGAGTTGGGTGACCAGCTTGGCGTAGACAAGGATTTCATTGCAATAGCGGCGGTTTAGCTCGATGGCTGCCTTTTTCTGAGCGTCTTCATGAGCTTCGTCCATGGTTTTTCCCTGGCCGATGAATATTTCTCCGATCATCTCATCGGCTTGCTTCTTGGCAGTTTTTTCGGCACCGCCGTAGATTTCCTCGTAGATCTGCCGGTGTCCGTCTTCGTGCTCGCGCAGTCTTTTATTGACCGTATCGGGCAGCCAGAGCGTAATGGGCAGAGTCAATTGCGCGGTCACTCTGGTCACCTTGAAGGTGCCTACATATAAGTCTCCGTTTCGTTTGCTGGATTCGGTCTGGCAGCCTATGTCGACGTCATAGCCGAAATTGGCATGGGTGGTAGCGGCTTCTCGACCTTTGAGAGGCACTTCCGGTCCAGGGGCGGAATGGTCGAAAGTTTTGGTTTCCACGTGCACCGGCTCCTTTGTGACGCTGACGCTCTCTGCCGAAGGGAGAGAAGCGGCTGCCGGCGCCGAGTTTGCCGGGGTCGAAAAAAAGATCAAAAAAGCTGCGCCCAAAAACGCAGTCGCAATCAGTGTTTTCAATTTTTGGACAAGAAACATGGGAAATTTACTAAGAACTAAGTAATTCTACGCATTCCCTTCTTTGGTTGACAACCTTATCATCCTCTAAGAAGTCGCGGTTGCGATCTCATCGGGTAAAAACTACCCGTTTCAGTTGCCTATCCTCTTGGATTGTCGTCGCATGTCTCACGAAATACACCCAATAAATGATCCTACAATCATGAATAACCTAACCAGTGAAAACTCCGCGCTGGGCAATGCTGCCGCCAGCGCTAAAGCGCCTGTTCGCGACAGTCAAAAGAAACCGGAGGTATCGGTTTCGTTGAGCCAACCGCTTAAACGACCAGTCACCGAAGAACATGATGTTGCCGTTCTATCGGCACCGTCGACTGGCGCACCTCTAGTGATTGTCCGCACCCCGGACCGCGCCGAGCTCGCTAAAGAAGAAATGATACGCGCGCTTACGGCTGCTGAATTGTCCGTAAAACCATTTTTGCTCCACCGCGAGTTGAAGGCCGCACGGGCTGAACTCGTCAAAGCACCGGGCTCTGAAATAGCCCAACAAAAGGTCTCGAAGCTGGCTGGCGAATTACAGAAGATGGGCCAGGGCAAATATGCCCAGACAACAAAAGCGATTCATACGTTTGCGACCGCTGCAGTCAATTATCTGGATTGCGAAAGCGACGAAGCCGTGAAGACCGCTTGCCTGGCGGATTCGGTCAAGAAGATTGAAAACCTCATGTGCGGGCCGGACAACCTATATAAAGGTATCCCGAACAAGACCCCGGACATTCCAAGATTTGCTGATGCTTCCATGAGCCAGAGTGCCAGACTCGAACAGTTGGAAGTGCACATGCGCGAAAAAATCTCCAAAATGGACGGAGATCAGGCACAGCGCATAAGAAAAGTAGAGAACACTCCTGTACTGGTCAATTTGCTCAATAGAACAAGTGTTGCAGCATCGCGCTTTCCGGAAGACGCAGTATTTTTCTTCAATGAAGACGGAATGCTCATTGATGGTATAGCGGTGAGGCAAGATGCCGAATTCGATCAAGCGAACCTGGACAAAGTAATGGAAAAGGCTATCACCATATGCGGTGCATGCGTGGTCCGTCCCGAGCGCACCGAAGCCGGCGAAATGATAGCTCTGCCCGACAGACCTAATTTCAAAATGTCACGTCCTGTTATTGCCCGCCGCATCGACAAAGTGATCGGCAAAGTCCCCGACAACCTCATTGTCGGCAATATGTTCGACTTAGCCAATGATGCGTTTGCAGTATTTTTCCGTGAAGATGGCACCTTGATCATGGATCATGGCACCGAATTGCCGAAGCCCGTCGACATCGTGCGCCTGAGAAAGGCCGGAGTCGGTCCGGAAGGCGGCGGATTCCACAGATTTATCGATGAAACGATTGTCGGTATGGCGGTCGTAATGAAGAAGTACACTCCGGACGGCAAGCCTCTGCAAATTCGAGGAACCAACGGACTGATAGCCAAAGAAGTGGTTGAAGTAATTGGAAAAGTGCCATCACGGATGGTGCTGTCTCCGACAGGTCAGTCACAGGAAGTTCCCCTGGTCAAGCCCGGCACGTCTTACGGCAACCTGCTCAAGACGTTCCGCGAACGCAATAAGCTGATGCATCAACAAAAACGCACCAACACTTAGGCGAGGAAACAACGTAACGGCGCATGGCATGCGCCTCAAGCAAAAGTATTAGGCATCCGGCAATCGTTGGCGGGTATTAGATTTAAAAACTCCTAAATCTAATCAATTTCTTGGTGGTTAAAGTGCCGGACCCGAAAGCAGCCCAGACAGTACAAGCAATATCTACACGATAGAGTTGACTCTGCAGAGCTGGGCAGGTATCCCTCAATTCAAGACCAAAAAGAGGAAGCGTAAGCTTCCCTTCTTTTTGCTGTTCTTTCGTAGCTGGCGCGTTGCACGCGCCGTTTTTTTTGCCGCGTGCAACGCGGCGGCTACGAATTTCAAGATCCGCTAAACTTTCGCCATGCGACCACAGCGACCGCTAGCACACAAAATTCTCGGGCTTGTTCTCATACCGCTTTGCTTCGAGCTGTTTTTAATGGGCTCGTTTATGTTTCTCCTCAATAAGGCTGAGGCAGCCCGTGAAGGAGAAGCGCATGCCAGCACGGTAATCGGCAGAATCAATCACTGCACGGCGCTGCTGGTCGATGGCGGAATATATACGCTCATTTATCAATTGGCAAAAATCAAACAGGTGCAGAGACGCGCCTTTGAGACAGCAGAACAAATGAAAAAGGACGCAGGCGATCTCGTTCAATTGGTAGCCAATGACAATGAAGAAGCAAGGCAGGCTGTCAATAGATTCAATGAAGCGTATGAAGGCGCACGTCAGTGGATTTTGCATCCTTTCGAGATTCCGCAAAGCGCTAAAGATAGCCTTTCCGTTTCCGGGTTCAGTCCTGTAAAGGAGGAAGAGGATGCAGATTCGGAAACGCAATCCAAAACCAGGGCTGCCTACAAAAACATGGTGTTGCAACATCAGCTGAACAGCCGCGTCACCGTGATGGCCAATGCTGCCATCGACACCCAATTTCCAATCAGCTCGGCGCTCAATAAGGAATACAACCAGATCCGCGATGTCATGGACAATTTGCTCAAGGTTGCGATTTTCATGAGCTTGTCCATTTCCCTTGGCATGGCCATTTCTTTCAACCGTTCTCTGACCAGGCGCATTGACACTCTAATTGCCAACACACTCTTGTTTGCGTCTGACAAACCGCTAGGAAAAGAAGTTTCAGGCGATGATGAAATAGCTTTGCTCGATCGTAATTTCAGGCAATCCGCTCAAAACCTCGAGGAAATCAGGCACAGAGAAAGAGCGGTCGTCGAAAATGCAGCCAATGTGATTTGCTCGGTTGGCGCTGACGGGCGCATTCAAACAATCAATTCGGCAGTCGAAAGAATCTGGTCCTATACACCCGAAGAGTGCATAGGCGCTCGCCTGGCGCGCTTTGTCGTCAAAGAAGACGCCGAGGCTCTTGCTAATCAGCTTGCCGAGACTGCACGCACTGGTGAAGGCTCAATTGAAAGCCGCATAAAAACAAAAGATGGAAAAATTCTCGATATTCTCTGGACGATTCGAAGAGACAGCTTAGAGCGCACACTGACGTGTATTGCTCATGATGTGACCGAACGAAAACACCTGGAAAGGATGAAAAGGGAATTTTCAGAGGTGATGCGAACCGGCTTGCAGAAGCCACTCGAATCGATGAAAGCGGCGCTCGAGCATATTGTCGAGCAGCGCAGCAATTTGCCGGAGAAATTGGTAAATAAAGCGGACAGCAGTCAGAAAGAGCTTTTTCGGCTGCTTAAGTTGCTGGATGAATTTGTCAAACTTGACGATCTCTCTACCTTCGGCAAAGCGGCTAATTTCACCGAGATTACCGCACTGCAAGCCATCGAACAGGCAGTGCAATCGCTCAATGATTGGGCGGAAAAACGCAAAGTCAAATTGAAGGTCGGCGAAGCCGATGGGCGCTTGATCGCAGACGAAATTCAACTGGTTCGCGTGCTGATCAATCTGATTTCAAATGCCGTCAAATTTTCGAAGTCCGATACTGAAGTTGTTGTCTCAGCGCATGAGCAGGACGGATTCGTAGAGTTTCAAGTAATTGACTGCGGTCCTGGAATTCCAATGGAAAGTCAATTTGCCGTCTTTGAAAAATTCAAAATGCTCGATCAGGCTCAGGAAACAGCCAAAGAAGGCAGCGGGCTCGGTTTGGCAATTTGCTACTCGATAGTGACCAATCACGGTGGAACAATTGGAGTCGCAAGCGACGGCAAGACAGGCAGCACATTCTGGTTTCGTATCCCCAGAGCCGAACACGAAGGGGAAAAAGCGCAATGAAACCGGAAATCAGATGGTCGCATGCAATCTACGTTTTTGCCCTTTTACCTTTGATATTCGAACTTACATTCATTGGCTTGATGTTCACAATCTTGTCGGAAATTGACCATTCCAAGCAGCTGCGCGAGCGCGAAGTAAATGAAGCCTTTGAATCCAGCAAATTTGTGGCGGCGCTGTCTGACTCAGGTTCTGCTGCGCTCTTGGCCAAGCTCGGCATGCAGGGCGCGACGAAGAAGTCCTATCACGCTGAAACGCGCACAATCGATCGAGCAGAGCGTCATCTAATGCGCTACTTGATGAACGACCCCGAGCAAACACGCTTTTGTCTTGAATTCGACAAACTATATAAAGCATTCGGCCAGAGCATGAGAGAAGCCAATGGAGAATTTTCGAGCGGCAATGTAATCGGTTCGATGAAAATGCGCTTTCGAACAATCATCGTGCTGCAGAAAATCCAAAATCTCGCGCAAGGCTTTCAGGAAAGTCAGCTGCAAAAAGCGATTTTGCGCGAACAGAAAGAACGCGATTGGAAGGCTTTGATGCAAACCGCAATTGTGGTTTTCTTTCTGTTCAGTGTCGCGATTGCCGCTGGCCTGGCGTTTTTTCTCAACAAAAAAATAGTCAGGAAATTGACTGCGCTATCAGACAATGCAGCAAAACTCTCCACCCTTGAGCCGCTCGCCCCTGCGCTTCAGGGCAACGATGAATTTACCAGGCTGGACCAGGCTTTTCGTGATATGTCTCAAGCAGTAAATAGTGCACTTAGACAAGAACAGCAGGTAGTGGAAAATGCCACAGATATGATCTGCTCTCTCAATGCCGATGGCGTTTTTACTCGCGTCAATCCAGCCAGCAAAAGGCTTTTGGGACTTGATGCCGAAAAGCTTATCGGCAATGAATTTTTTCAATTTGTACCTTCGCAACACCGCCAGAGTTGCAAGCATTCCTTCATGCAAGCAAAGGCAAGCCCGGAGCCTGTTTCATTTGAAGTGGCTATGTTAGACAACACCGGTAAGGCTGTCGAAACGCTATGGACAGCCAACTGGTCGGAAGCCGAAAAATCTCTTTTTTGCGTGGTGCACGACATTAGCGAGCGCAAGCAGGCAGAAAGGCTGAGACTGGACCTGACAGCAATGTTGAGCCACGATCTGCGCACACCGCTTACCTCAATTCAGGTGGGGCTGGACATGATGGCCGCCGGCGTTTTTGGAAAAATGCCTGGGGAAACATCAGCGAAAGTGGCGAGTGCAGCCAATCAATCATTGCAAGCAATGTATCTGATCAATGATTTGCTTGATATTGAAAAGCTGGAAACCAGCGAGATACCTCTCTTTCTCATACCTGCCGACATTAGTGATTTGATTGAAGCGGCTCTTCGCGATTTATTGACTGCAGCCAAAGAAAAGAACATTACCGTGGAAATTCAGGCAGACAGCCTCAAGGTTCTGGTCGATAAAGAGCAATTTACGCGCGTATTGCGCAATCTGCTCAGAAATTCCATTCAGCATGCGCCAATAGATTCGACTATTGAAGTGTCAACGCAAGAGAGTGGAGATATCTGTTTGATATCGATCAAAGACCAGGGACCACTGGTTTCGGAACAGGAGAAACTATCCATTTTTGACCGTTTTCACGACTCTGCAGAAGGATTGCCGAAAAGGCTGGAGGGAAGTGGGTTATCTCTGTCTGTCTGCCGCGCGCTGGTCGATGCTCACAAAGGCCAATTGATCGCCGAAACGTCAGTTGACGGCAGATTCGTTTTTGTTCTCAATATTCAGCGTAATATCCATATATAAGGTACGAAATCTGCTGACAGTATCCTATTTGTTCCTTGCAAAATATCGGTTACCTGGAAGCCGAAATTGTTCCGGTATTGAAAGGTACGTGAAACCAAGGGCAAAGGTTCGAACTGATTAATGGGTGATGCGCCGAAACCGGGAATGAACAACAGTTCAGACGGAGCGATATGTATTAGATATGTCAACTCCGGTGTTTTCGGTGAAAAACTGTCGTAGAAGCTGATGAATGGTGGGTTTGGTGTTGGACATGTAAATCAAGAACATACGAATGTTTACCTACTAATTTTTTAAACTGTCGTAAATTCGTCTACAGAAATAATCCTCTAGGCAGAGTAAGCATGTTCTCTGGAGGAAAAAGTGTGTGAAATTCGGAAAATGTACTGCCTGCCAAGTGGTAATTCCCGCATATGCCTTATTAAAGGACGGTGTTACGCTACGCAGTCAGTTAGAACGCCGAATAAAAAGACGAGTCCGTTAGAGGTTTGTTTCCTCCGGCAAATTAGCATTCGCTAAGGAAGAAGAAACCGCTGACGGCAAAACCGTAGTTCACCCGAACTGCGTACTTTGTGTTGCAACACATCAGGAGACGTACCTCTTATGAGAACGAATAACCAACAGAAGAGACGGAACTTTAGTTCTATCTTCCGTAAGGTTGGAGCGTTAATGATGGGTACGGCGCTGCTTGCGTCGACGAACTTAACCAACGCAGCTCTGGCAAATCACCAGGGCGGACAAAACGCGTTCCAACAATTCGCTCTCAACAATCCTGGGCTCGACAACAAAGAGCTCAAGCAGATGTTCAATCAAGACCTGAAGCAACAGCATCAGGCCAACCAAGTTCACAACATAATCAATAACGTTCAAAGTCATCAGAACGTTATTCAAAACAACAACAATAATCAAAAGCTCAACCCGACTGACTTCGCAAGTAAGGCGGATTTCCAAGCTGCAAAACACGCACTGCAGCTGCAGAACAAGAATCTGAACAATACAATTAATCAGACCGTTCAGCAGACTGCCAACAATCATTTAGTCAATATCAACAGCGGATTTGCGCTCGATCTCGGCTCGGCAGTCCAAAGCATCACTCTGGGCGACAAACTTTTCCAAGGTCAAAATTCCGTAACCATCAACGTCGGCGGGCAAGACAAAACGTTTGCAGCCGGCTCGAAAGTAACCGCAGCTGAATATGTAGCCGCAAAACAAGCACTCAACGTCGGGCATCAAACCGTGACTCTGGACAGCACCGGACGTGCTACCGGCGGCTCCGTAGACCTTGATGCAATGACCAATGGCAACAAGACGATGAAGGTCACTGACCTGGTCGTTCCTGTTTCCGTAACCGCATCCGGCGACTTCGGCAAAGGCGGCGATGTCAGAATCACAGGCGACTTGACCAACAACGGATCGATTAATGCATTGGCTACCGGCAATCACGCCGTCAACGCCATCATCAGAGCAGACAACATCACTAACGCCGCTGGAGCTTCGATCAATTCTTCAGTAAGCGACCTGACCTTGATCGCTGACAACAATCTCAGCAATTACGGCAACGTCACAGCTTCCGGCAATTTGACATTGTCGGCAGGCAACAGCTTGACCAACACCGGCAGCGTCAATGTTCAGCACAACTTGAACGTGTTTGCGCCGAACGTAACCAACTCCGGTACCCTCGCGTCCGCACACGGCAATGTCACTTTCGACACCCCAGTCGCTGCGGCAATGAATATCAACAATGCAAATGGCACCGTTTCAGCTTTGAATGGTGCCATTAATATTCGTGAGGCCGGATACAACGCAGCCTTCGACACGACAGTTAATGGCGGCGACTGGTTGTCGCAAACTTTGAATGCCAATGCTGGCGGCGGCACGATCAACATGAATGTCAATCAGTTGACAGGCACTGTTAATTCATCTGGCTATGCAGCGCATGTCAATGCCGTCACTGATACCTTGAGCATCGGAGCAATTGATCTTGTCGACCCGACTTTCAAGAACGACGGAGGCAGTATTACTGTCAACGGGAATATCACCGTTGGAGACAACCTCACGATCATCGCTCGCGACAACATTACTGTTGCCAGTAACGTCACGATCAAATCGGACCACAGTCTCACTGGTAATGACATCACCCTCATTGCTGGTGCAAACCTTGCCGCTAGTGCTGTAAACAATCCTACTGTCAATCAAAGTACTGTAACTGCCGTTTCCCCGTTTGGCCCAAGCGCAGCCAGCATTGATGGAACCATCATCAACTCGACTAATGGCGGCAGTATTACTTTTGGAACCAACACTCAAATTATTTCTACCAGCGCTGCCGCTTCTGGATTCTCAGGTGGAAATGTCAGTTTGATTGCTCTTCAGGGGCAGGCGCTTGGCGCTGGAAATATCACCGCCGACCAACTGTCAATCAACACAAACGGTGACACCGGCGCCGGAAATGTTCTGATTTTGTCGGGAGGCACCGGCAACAAGACTGTAGGCAATATCAACACCAATAGTCTCGCCGGAACCGATGGCAACATCACCATTCTTGCCGCCCAAGCGGTCAACTCCAGTCCTGGAGTAGCAATTAACTATGCGGCTAACGGTTCTCTCGCCGCTGGCGGGTCGTTAGTTGCGCCAACCATACCTCCATCCTCAGTCTTGACTGCCGGCACATTG
>CAZHEZ010000199.1:0-15102 GCA_964531315.1 uncultured Candidatus Obscuribacterales bacterium
CAACCTGGTCAGAATTGCCCTGGAAGTTCGAGGCGGGCACATCCAACATTGCCGACGTAATAGCCTCCGGTAAAGCAATTGAATATTTGACTGCACTGGGCATGGACAATGTCCGCCAGCACGAAATCGAGATCAGCAAATATGCACTCAAGAAGCTGAGCGAGCTTGGCGACATTACGATATTCGGACCTCAGGATGCCAACTTGCGCGGCGGCGTCATCTCCTTTAATGTCGACGCAATTCATGCCCACGATATTGGGCAAATTTGCGCGGATGCCGCTATCGCTATCAGAGCCGGGCATCACTGCTGCCAGCCCCTGATGCGCGATTTGAACGTGATGGGAACGGCCAGAGCGAGTTTCTATATCTACAACACAAAAGAAGAAGTAGACCTGTTGTTTGAAGCATTGAAAGAAGCAGATAAGGTTTTAGGTCATGTCGCTTGCAGATGATCTCTATCGAGAAACAATTCTCGATCACTATCACAACCCCCGCAATCACGGGGCAATTGAGCATCCTACCGCGCAAGTCGAAGGTGTAAATCCTCTGTGCGGCGATGAGCTGACGCTCTATCTGACTGTAAAAGACGGAAAAATCGAAGACGTAAAACTGACGGCAAAAGGCTGCTCCATAAATACTGCTTCCGGCTCCATGATGTCGGAGCTGCTTTTGGGCAAAAGCGTTGAAGAAGCCAATCAGATTGTCGATCTCTTCAAAAAAATGATGCTGGACAAAAAAGAAGAGGTCATATTGCCCGACGAATTGGAAGACCTGGAAGCTTTGCGCGGAGTGAAAAAATATCCGGTCCGCATAAAATGCGCGCTGCTTCCCTGGAATACGATGCTGGAAGGCCTTGGCAACGCACTAAAATCAGCCTCCACATAAACTAAAAACTGAACCGTTAACGGTTCAGTTTCAAATCATGGTCCAAAAGCCGAAAACCCAAACCCAGTAGGAGATAGAAGAATGTCCTCATTGCAAGAAGATGTAGTGCAAGAGAATTTGAGGACGGTTATCGACCCTGAATTGGGGGTCAATATTGTCGACCTCGGTCTTATTTATGGAATTCAGGTTGAGGGCTCGGACGTGACGGTCAAACTTACCCTTACAAGTCCCGCATGCCCCTTGGGTGCAGTCATTCAGTCGCAAGCGCACATGGCTGTGAAAAAACTGCCCTGGGTGGAAAACGTCAAGGTCGAACTGGTCTGGTCGCCAAGATGGGACCCAAGAACGATGGCCAGTGAAGACGCCAAGATGCAATTGGGCATCCTTTAAATACCGACTTCAACTTTTATAGACAACCCTTCAGGTTTCGCTTCAGATTCATGAAACTGCTTGGCAGTGGAAGTAAACTGGACCTTAAGGCCAATGCCTGCAAAGAAGAACTGGGGAAATCTTGTCTAGATAATGCCTAAGCCCGTACTGCACGACCATGACGGCCACGTAGATGACATTTTGAGCGCTGTTTTGCTCTGGATGGCACCGGAGGTGGACCTGCAAGCCATTGGTATTACCAATGGTGACTGCTTCGCCGATCAGGCATACAGTGCAATGGTGAAAATTGCGACTTATCTTCAGCTTGAAGGTGCGGAAATTTGCGTTACCGAAGATCCTGTTCCCAATCCATTTCCAGACAACTGGCGCAAAGAAAGTTTCATCATCAACGAATTGCCGCTGTTTAGCGAGATTGAAATGCGCCGCTCCTATCAGCCCAAGCAGGCAAGAAAAATAGAGTCGGTCTTTTACGATTGCTTGAATAACACAAAGAATCCAATGACGGTGGTCACCACCGGTCCTCTCACGAATGTCGCTCCCTTGTTGCGCGACAATCCGGACCTGAGAGGCAAGGTGGAAGAGCTTGTGATCATGGGCGGTGCTTTCAATGTTCCTGGCAATGTTCAGGAAGACGGACACGACGGCAGTGCCGAATGGAATATTTATGCGGACCCGGAAGCCTTCAAGGTAGCGCTTGATACAAAAGTGCCAATCAAAATGATTCCTCTTGATGTAACCAATCAACTGCCGGTTACAAAAGAATTTCTTGCTTTACTCGATCAGGCATCCGATCGTTCGCGCGGATGCAAACTGGCATTACGCCTCTGGTCGCTGGTCAAAGGCTTCGAATACTATTTCTGGGACACACTGACGGCCGCTGCGACCATCAAGCCTGAACTTTACACTTTTAAGGAAATGCGCATCGATGTCTCCACCCAGGGCAAAAGCATGGGCAAGACGTCTACATCGCTTTTCGGCGGGCGCAAAGTCCAGGTGGCTACAAACGTAGATAAGGAAGGCTTCGAGTCCTTGCTGCTTTCAATATTTAAGTTGAGATAACGCATCCAATCTATAACAGCGCCGTAAGCCAGTCCAGGTTCCCGTTTTTTTATGGCAAAGCGATGATTTTAACCTAGGAACTAACGCGTGAGTGTTCCGTCAAACATGCGACAAGCCAAGCGCAATCGACACACGTTTAAGTGGGCGTCTGCCGGCCGGAATCGGTATTAGCCGGTTTCAAGAAAGGATAAAAGGTAAAAGACAGGTAGCAGTTAATGAACAAGAATGCATTTGATAAAGGAGAAAGTGGTGGCACCCCTGTGAAGGAGCTTAAGTGGATGGCGGAATTCCTCGCCTCTCACGGACAGCAGAAAAAGGCGCTGGAAATTTATCGCGCTCTTGTTGACATATTGATGAAAAAGAAAAATGGCGAAGACAGGCAATCTTCCCGGGACGCGGCATAAGCCAACGCTTTGACGCTTCCGCCAGCCAGATTCGCAAACTGAATAAGTACAGAGAAAAGGAACTCAATGCAATTGAGTTTTGTGGGGATACCTATGTTTAACAACGCAGAAACTGAGAAAAACCTATCGGAAATATCTTTGTCAGATTATAGAACCATTCAACCGAACGGCTATTTGATGGTGCTGAACATAGATGACCTGAGAATCATTCAGGCTAGTGCCAACTTCTCCAGACTTGTAGTCGGTGGTGCCAAAACGATACTCGGGCATACGTTTGAAGACCTTTTCGGCGCGCCCCTGACAGTCAACTTAAGACGACGCGTCAACAAGGAAGGGCGAATTCTCATGCTCATCTCTGGCGATTCTCATCCTTTCGGTCAGCGCAAATTCAACTGCCTGGTGCAAACCGTAGGGGAGAAAATTATCGTCGAGATGGAAGAAAGTTTGGATTCAGCCGAGCCTACCACAGACCAAACCGCAGCCCTCACCGATGCCGTTCAAGCCTTCGGACAGGCCAATGGATTGACCGAATTGATCCAGCTGGTTCCACGTGAAATCAAGCAATTGAGCGGCTTTGAAAGGGTGATGGTTTACAAACTCGATCAGGTCATGACCGGCGAGGTAGTCGCCGAAGAAACAGCTGCCGGCATGGACTCATTTCTAAATTTCCGCTTTCCTGCAGAAGATATTTCGTATTCCACCTGCGAGGCCTATTGCAAAAATACAGTCAGAGCGATCGCAGATACCAGCTACGAACCTTCTCCATTGCTGGGAGAGGGTGCGATCGACTTATCGAATTGCGCCCTGGCCGGCGTCTCGCTCAATCACCTCGAGCATTTGAGAAAGATCGAAATTGGTGCCAGCATAACCATATCAATTGTTTGCAATGGAAGACTCTGGGGTCTTGTAGTCTGTCACAACCGCGCACCTAGAAGCGTCCATCACTGGCTGAGATCATACTGCGAAGTGGTCGGTAAGCTAATCTCGCTTCGTATCAGCGCCTACGAAGACAGCGCCAATCGCGACCTGAAAGAAAAGCTGCGCCGCTTTTTTGATGGAATGCGAGAGAATCCCACCCGTGATGCTCTGGAATCCGAGTTGATGACTAACGCTCAGACTATTCTCGAGCTCTTTGGCGGAAAAGGGCTGGCCGTTGTCAGTCGCGGAAAGATTGACACATTCCCCAAAACGCCGGAAAACATCGATATTTCCAAGTACGCGGATTGGCTGAAAGCGACCGACAAAAGTGATTTCTTTATCGAAGACAATTTGCGATCGAAATTTCCTCTGGAAGGAATGATTAAAACCGCCAGCGGTGTAATCACAATGTCTTTTCCGATTCACGATTTGAGCCTGCACATTTTCAGACCGGAATTAATTCAAACATTCACCTGGGCAAGCTCTCTGTTTATGAACGTGGACAAAAAACGAAAGAGCAAACCAAATTTCGACGCCCTTCGACAGACAATCGAAAAACACAGCGCTCCCTGGACCTTGAATCAAATGTTTATGGCACAGGTTTTCTTCGATTCTATGAAGACTGTCCTTACCGCTATCGAAGAAACAAATTCGACTATCGATCATACTTAGAGGCTTCGCCGGAAAGCGAAACAGCCAGAGAGGTCTGTCCTTTGTCCTCCAATTGCCTGGCCACGCGCAGCAGCATCTGGGGAGCATCTTTCACTCTGCCCGTTACCTCCAAAAGAGATGCATAATCGAGGCCGAGTTGCGCCAATTCACGAGCAATCTTCTCAACAGTCGAACGGTCTCCTTGCTGCTGAAAGCGATTCATTCCTGATTCATAAAGCGCTTTTGCTTTCAAAAAGAACGGCTCAGCAGCCTTGTAATTCCCCTGTGCATTGAACAGCACCGCCGTTTGCACAAATATCGGTCCCAATCTGATGTCATCAGCGCCCAGGCGTTTTTGCAAAAATGACAACGCTGTTTTGTGCACCAGAGCACCAGCACCATAGGCGATGCTGAAGTCTTCTCCCATGGCGTAGCTGCCTTCATACAAATAGCGCATCATGAAAAGCAGTGGAACGGCGCCAAAGTACCAGCACAAGACCATCGCAGTCACGATTGCCACTGGCGCCGCAACAATACAAATCACCGGTGCAGTCATCCCGGCAAAAGCATTTTTGCAATGCCCTTAATCATCCCCGAGATTCCTGAAAAACCGACAGAGTAATCGGCAACATCACCATTCGGCTTCAAGAAAATCATTGTCGGAATCGGGCTGACATGATATCTCTCCACCAATTCCTGACTGCCATCGTCATCCACGTCCACCATCGTAAACTGCACCCTTCTGCCGAAGCGCGCCTTGGCCTGATTGACGACAGGTTCCAGATCTTTGCATTGCTCACACCATTTGGCAGTAAAAATCAAAACCTTGTAGGTGCCTTGCATAGGCTTTTCATTGGCAAAACCAGGGCCCGTCACCCCCTCTTGCCTGGCCAATACCGGCGCCACTATTTGCGGCGGCAAGGTCAATAACAAATCATTGGCTTTGCGCAATTTGGTGGCATCCTTGCTGGCTCGTGCGATCATATAAGCTTTACGCACATTCTGGCGAGCCATGAGTGGGCGTCCAGTTCTCAAATAAGCCAGTGCCAACAAGACGAATGGTTCAGGATTATTGGGCTGATTCCCGCAGATTGTCTGCAGCAAAGGAACAGCTTCAGCAAATTGCTTGGACTGCATCATCTCCCGCGCTCTAATCATATTGGCAGTGGCAGGAGTGCCGTCCTTTTCCGGCAAACGCTGAGATATCCAGCGGTCGGTCAAGGTAATCACTTCATTTGAAAATTGACCCTCTTCATAGACAAGGTGTTCGGCCCCATTCACCATGGCCAGATTCTTATCCTCTGTAACCAGTTCTTTGAAAAGTTCTTTGGTGCCTTCAGCCTTTACGAGGTTGTCTTTGCCGCCTTGAACGATAAGCACCGGCATATGATCAATTTTCTTAGCACGATCGTGATTGTCGTTCATAAATGACTGGAACTGCATCAGTTCTTTAGCCGACAAATTCATCCGATCCAAAGGATCCTCAGTCCACTCCTGCCTAAGAGCCGGATCATCCGTGGCTCGATCGACTACTGATTTCTCCACATTGACTTTGCGATTGCCTGTAAGCAAGTGCAAGAAAACCTTCACATCAGTTCGTCCAGTCTTAACTCGCTCAGCGGCAGGCACAGCTGAAATAAGTCCATCTATCAGAGTGGGATAATCCGCTGCCACATTCAGTGCTATCGCACCTCCCATTGATTCTCCCAAAAGGAAAATCGGCACTCCAGGATTAGCCATTCTCAATACATTCAAAGTCGAAACAATATCGTCAGAACAATGTTTGAAATCGCATTTTTCGCGCCCTTTGGCTGCCATCCAGGAGCCAAATCCCCGCACATCCACAGCATAGACAGCATAACCTCTAGGAGCCATCGCTTTGCCGAATTGCTCATAACTGCCGCTATGCAGCCCCAAACCGTGCACGCATAAAATCACCGCCTTCGGCTTTCCCAAAGGGTTAAGCCAGGACATACACGGGGCCGCAGCCACTTCTTTTGAGTCCGATTTGTTTTTCTCAGCTCTGTCGCTCTTAGCTTCCTGTTTTGTCTTTTCGCTTTGCTTGTCGAGCTTCACATTGGTCTCAGACTTCTCCAGCGCTTCATTGCCTGAGAAGACCTCAATCGACCGGTCCTGGCTCTTTTCGATGCTGGTAGACTGATTTGATTGATTTTGGCCACCAGCATTTTGCAGCCTGTTGTTGAGCTTCTCCTGCTGCCTCTCTTCTCGTCTAAGCCGCCGTTTTTCGGCAAAGTCCTGCCCGGTTCTATAACCAGAATCAAAAGACCCGGAATCTTGATTTTGTTGTTGGGCAAAAACAGGCACAGCCGGCCCAACAAAAATCAGGGACGATAAAACCAGGCAAAGAATTTTGTTTGAGTTCATCAGAGAATTATATATCCCATGGTTTTCCCTCCTTGACTTCAAAGTGGTCCGCCGCTACCTTTAGACACGAAGTCCTAAAGGGCATTTACTAGACCGACAATCAGGTTAGCAATGGGCAATGCCAAGGGTGCGCCCGCCAGTTCAATTTCCATTGGCTGCTGGTTTATGCTGACTGCCTGCACAGCAATCGAACAAATTCGGAAGCATCATGCCGGAAAACGATTCTCCAGTTGACGACAACGATAAGGCGAAAAATTCAAGCGGCGGATTGTCGGCAAAATTCCGCGCAGCAAAAGAAAAGATTCGCGCTTTTCAGCAAAAGGTTCGTCCTTACCAAAACACGATCAACAAAGTGCGCATCGTGCTCTATGCGATAGCCATTCCCTGGGCTGTTTTCATTGCCGTCAAATCGCTGCCCTACTACGCCGCCATTGGCAAGGGCGAGTCATATTACAAACAGGGCTTGTACAATGACGCCGAAAGAGAATTCCTTTTTTGCTACGAGCAGTGCAAAACAGAGAATCCCAAAGATCCACGCCTGGCACGCGTTTTGAACAACCTGGGTGTGCTCTATAAAGGCACTGGTCGTTACAGACAGGCAGCGCCTTATTTTAAGGAAACAGTAGAAATCGCAGAAAAGTATTTTCCCAAACGCCAGGAATTGCCGGTCAGCTTGAGCAATGAGGGCTCGCTGCTGAACGATGAGGGCATGTTCGCAGAGTCGCAGAAAGTTTTTCTAAGGGCGATTCAGTGCTGGAAAGACAATGTCAGAAAAGACAATGATACAAAACTTGCCTCCATCTACAGCGGGCTGGCCCGTTCTCTTCGAGAGCAAGGAAAGCTCGATGAAGCGCAGTCCACCGCGCAAAAAGCATTAGAGATGAAGGAGCGCGTATCGGGGAAAAATTCTGTAGACACTGCGGCAGTCTTAGAAAATCTCGGAATCATCTTGCAGAAAAAAGGTGATTTCGAACCGTCCGAAAAATTTTTCAATGACGCCCTATTAATCGATCGAAAAGCCTATGGTGAGAAGCATCCGGACGTTGCCTCTGACGAATGCTCGCTGGGCCGGTTGTGCACAGAGGAAGGTAAATTGAAAGAAGCACGCTGGCTGCTCGAACAGTCTCTGGGTACGCGCAAAGCCTTCTTCAAGATCGAACACCCGACAGTGGCGCGCACGATTTCTTCAATTGGCGAATTAGACCTGAAGGAAGGCAATGGCAAAGCTGCCACTTCTAATCTCGCTCAGGCATTGAAAACGCAAACCAAGTTTCTCGGCGCCCAACATCCTGATACTCTTGAGACTGCACGTGCACTAGAAGCTGCGCAGGCACTATTGAGCCGAAAGGAAACGTTGAAAACGGCCAATGGCTGCGGTGCAAGCCAGAAGTGAAAACAGCAAAAGGCGGCAGCACAGGCTGGAAGTAAAAACGCAAGTCCTAGAAGAATTGCGAAAAAAGAAAATGAAATGATCGACTATCTCGATTTTTTAGCTCGCATCGATAACTGCTTGGCTGATGAAAAACTGCGCATCTGGCGGCAGTTGACGCTCCACAATGGACGGCCGATCGGTTTGTATGCTTCAGGAGAGAGGGGCAAATTTGCTGGACTTTCGCTCCATCTGTTTGTCACTTACATTAAGGCCGCCTCGCCTGATGATTTCGAGCGGTTTTCCAGGGATTGTCTTGAATATGCGTTGAAAGCCAATCAAGTGCCGCCGCCCAAACAGTTGGTCTCACGCTGCCTGATCATGCCTTGCATTACCACTCACACAACATTTCGCGAGTTGGTTCTAGCGGCGCAGAAGGCTGAGAAAATCGGCAGGGGAGAAAGCAAAGAAAAAACTGGTGGGCAAAAGAGCGGTTTCCTGCAAACAGCCATCCTGCCCTGCCTGCTCAATCTCACCACCCACAAGTCGTTTCACGCGGGCGTTCAGCAAGGCCTGTCCGACTCCATGTTTCAATCAGGCGAAGAGTTTCTTGTCAAAACTGTGGTCGCCGCCAATCATCCGCCTGAGCAAGATCCATCACTGAGATGACATAAAATTCAGAAACTCTCATCTAATAAGAAGAATTGATTACGTTGCCCGACAGAGTTCCGGCGCGCGGTTATTATCTAAGCTGGCATGGGTGTACGCCGAGACGCACACCCTTTGGCGAAATGCCCGGTCCAAGACTAGGATAGGTGACAGCAATGATTGGCGCGAAGACAGAAGCAATTACCCCTGAAGTTGTAAACAACGCCCTCAAGGTGGTTATGGACCCTGACCTCCATACCGACATCGTCACCTTGGGCATGATTTCAGACATCAAAATCGACGGCGGCAAAGTCTTCTTCAAGCTGACGCTCACAACACCAGCCTGCCCTGTCAAAGAAAAACTGGAGAGCGAAGCCAGAGCAGCAGTCGCCAGCATACCGGGTGTCACTGAAGTTGAAATGGAATCGGGCGCCGCAGTTGCCGGTCAAATGAAACGGCCGGGCGGCAAAGAGCCGGTTGAAGGTATTCGCCAGATCATCGCTGTCACTTCCGGAAAAGGCGGTGTCGGCAAAACCACAGTTTCCGTAAATCTAGCAATCGCGCTTGCCCACCTGGGCGCCAAAGTCGGCTTGCTTGACGCCGACATCACCGGGCCCAATGTTCCTCTCATGATGGGCGTCGGCGACTATCAGCCTGTAGCCAAAGACAACAGAATTTTGCCCACGGAAAATTACGGCGTCAAAGTCATTTCGATGGCATTTTTCGTCAATAGAGAAACACCAATCATCTGGCGCGGACCGATGCTCGACAAAGCCATTCGCCAATTCCTGCGCGATGTCTCATGGGGCGAACTCGATTACCTGATCGTCGACATGCCCCCGGGCACAGGTGATGCGCAATTGACCATGGTGCAAGCAACACAACTTTCCGGCGGCGTCATCGTCACCACTCCACAAGAAGTGGCGCTGCTTGATGGACAGAAGGGTTATGCCATGTTCCAGCAAATGGACGTGCCGGTGCTCGGATTCATTGAGAACATGAGCTACTTCCAGCCACCAGGCTCGAGCGAACGCTACGAAATCTTCGGACACGGCGGCGGCAGAAGAATTGCCGAAGGCGCCGGAGTGCCATTCCTGGGCGAGATTCCGCTCGACACCGCGATCCGCGAAGGCGGTGATCTGGGCGCACCAATTACAGCCACAGCTCCGGACAGCCCAGTTGCCAAAGCATTCATCGAAATCGCCAAGCAGGTTGCCGCTCAAGTCAGCATCCATGCGCTTCAACCGGCGTAGGCTCGAGCGACTGTAGTGGAAGCACAAGGTTTTCTCGAACCTATCGATGACAAAGAGGCACCAGCCGCGAAAGCAATCGCCGCCTTTTGGCGTGAACTGGAAGTCTCGCATGTGCAACTAGATCATCCAGCGGTCGGACTTTTGCTGATGGAGCTGATCGAAACGCATGAAAAGGCTGCCTTCGCTTGTTTTGAATTGGCAGATCATCCAGTGCTTAATTGGTTCGGCTCGAGAAATCGACTGGACGAATTCGATTTCTTTCGCAAGGTGCTTGTGCATCCGACAATCTCTGAAGTTCTGCCAGGGCTGGCAATTCCAAAAAAGATCAAAGAACTTGATGTGGGCTGGGGAACTTCATTCACATTGGATGGAACACTGGCACAGATTTTGGTCAACGGCGGCTCACAATACGCCTTTAGCGGCTCAGATAGCGAAGCCAAAGAAATTGGTCAAAATTTCTGCGAGGCGCTGTTTGAAGGTCGCTATTCGGAAAACCTTGTCTACGACACGTTCGACAAATGGACTCCATGGTTTTCCGGCAATCACAACTACGACCATACCTGGTTCGGTGTTGACAAACGGCTGAGCCGTTTTTGGTTGCTCGCGATCACGGACGACGATTAAGACTCCCGCTAGAAAATGATCGGCAATCAATGGAACTGGCAGATAGACTAGTAAATTTCCTGGGCATGCAGGAAGACGATGCCGACTTCCAAGAGTTTCTCACGGAATTCAAGCAATACCTGCACAGTCAAAAATCGGAAAAGCGGCATCGTCAGTATTACGAATTCGCCCAGCTAGGAATTACCATCTATGCATCGCAGAATTGGATCATGTCTCTGGCCTTTCATATCGGCACGAGATCAGTCCGAGACGGCGACTACCAGGCGTTCAAAGGAATATTGCCTTACGGAATTCACAGTGCGGACACTAGAGTTGTTGTAAGCGAAAAACTGGGTGTTCCGCCCACTAAATCGACTCCGGTAGATGCAGTATTTACTCCGTCCAGCGATTCTTGCAATGAGCATCAAACTTGGTGGGACCACTACAATTTGTCACCGCTGGAATTTACACTGATTTTCGCCTCGCCTTATGCAGAGCTTGAGATGATAAGCATTTCGCATATACCAACTTTTCAAAAAATGTCGAGAGAGAGCAGGCATCTTCGCTCAAGCTGACAATAAACACGAATGGCTTTCGATTGGATAGAATGTTTGCATGCTTCACCTCACTAAAAACCAAGTGATTATGCTTGCCGCTGCATTTGCAGTTCTGGCAGCAGGAGACTGGATGGCGGCAACATCCATGGACAGAATTTTCGCCTCAGCTCGGCTCAGTGGAGAGAAGGCGGATAGCCTGAAGCGGCATATTCGAGTTTGCGGCGCAGCAGAAGAGATTGCGCAGTCGGCAATTGATGCGTCGATGTACATTGTTCCAGCTTGCCAATCGAAAGAAGAATTCTTTCGAGTTAGACTAAATGAGTTTGGCGACAAACTTCAATCGAGTTTGAAAGATCTGACAGCAGCCAATGCGCCTGGCGCGTCTGAAGAAACAAAGAAACTTAATGACCTGGCGACAAGGGTTGTGGAAGCCAGCAGCGGGATCAAACAGCTGCTTCACGATCCCAAAATCACTGCCGACGAAGCGTTTCAGAGGAATCTCTTTAAGTCATTGCGCAAGGGTGCAGATGACTTGCACAAAGAAATTCAAGACATTCGCAAAGCTGACATCTCTTTTCTGGACTCATTCGGCGAAGCCAACAAGCGACTGACTAACGCGCCTTTGCTGTTCTTCTTATTTGCCTTAACCAACTCCGTTTTGGCTTTCATGTTTTGCTGGCGTGTCGCTAAGCAGAAACCGCAAGCAACAGCTTAGTCTCCAGATTTCTTGCCGCCTTCTTTCAAACGATAGAACGCCCATACAAACACGCCCCCCAAAAGCGCAGGAATCAAGCCGCATATCAGCCAGATTTCAATGTTATTTGGATCGAAAAATCCCTGCGGCCCGCCTGAAGGCGCGATCAGGATGTTCCAACCGGAGGCAGCGCCTATTGCGAACCAAATGACGGAAACAGCAATTGCTGAGAGCACATGGCGAGGAATCTTCACTGTGCCTTTGCACCTGTATAAACTCTCTAAAATTGTACCTGTTCCCAGTCGACCTCAAAGCTCTTGCACGACGATCTGAATTCGCTATGATATTGCCGGTAGGGGCATTAACTGCCGCCAAGAACAAAAGATAGCCGACTCTATATACGGTGCATGTTAGAAATTCTCGAAATCAAAGATTTTGCTCTGATTGAACAGATCAGGATCGATTGGAAAAATGGTCTGAATATACTCACAGGCGAGACCGGCGCCGGAAAGTCCATTGTGATGGATGCACTAAGTGCGGTATTGGGCGGCAAGGTTGGCCCACAGTTTATTCGCATTGGCGCCGAGCGATCGAAAATCGAAGCCACATTTCAACCGACACCGCGGGTGGAAGCATGGCTAAAGCAAGAAGATTTGATCGATGAAGATTCAAAAGCTCTTGTTGTCAGCCGAGAGATAACTAAAACCGGATCTAAAGTTCGCATCAACGGCACGACGGTCAACCATTCCCACCTGCAAGAATTGCGGGTGTTGCTGATCACTGTTCATGCACAGCATGAAGCGCGCACTTTGATGTCGCCTCAGTCTCAGCTCGAGATGCTGGATAGCCTCGGCACTGACGCGCACCGGAAGATGATCGATGAGGTGCGCACTATATATGCGCAAAGAAAAGATCTGCTGGCCGAACTTTCAGAGTTGGAAATTTCAGAGCAAGAAAGAACGCGCCGATTGGATTTTGCAACCTTTCAGCTGGACGAATTGAACGAAGCCAATTTGACTGACTCTGACGAAGACGAAAGACTTTCTCACGAACATAACAAACTTGCACATGCGCGTGTTCTGGAAGAGTCGGTAAGCACCGCGCGTGGTTTGTTGAATGGTGAGGGAGATTCGCAAGAAGCACACGGAAAGTCGACCATAGACAGCCTGCAAGAGGCGCTGGCGTGCCTTGAAAAAGCAGAGCGTTATGACTCTGCATTGCAGAATCTGACGGAGCCCTTAAAGACCAGCCTCTTTCACCTGGAAGAAGCGATTGCAGAATTGCGCCGTTATCGCGACAGCTTGGACATCGATCCGGAGACGTTGAATGCGATAGAGACGCGTTTGTCAGTTCTGACTGGAGTGAAAAAGAAATACGGACCAACTCTTGCCGCCGCAATCGAGACAAGAGACTCGCTGACGAACGAAATCGACAATCTGACCCGGTCGACCGAAAAAATTGAAGAGATAGAAGCAGAAGCTGACGCACTTTACCAACGTCTAATCAAACAATCCGAAACCCTTTCGGCGTCCAGACAGAAGCTGGCCAGTGCGCTGGCCCAGAAGGTTGAGAAGGAGCTGAAGGATCTGGGCATGGAGCGCGCCTCGTTCCAAATCGCAATTGAGCGACTGCCGGAGCCGGCCGGCTCGGGCATCGATCGCCTGGAGTTTCTGATTGCGCCTAATCCCGGACAGCCGGCTCAGTCGCTTGCCAAAATCGCCTCCGGCGGCGAGCTGTCTCGCATTATGTTGGCGGTAAAGTCAATTTTTGCCAGGGGCGACCATGTGCCGACCGTCATTTTTGACGAGATCGATACAGGCATGAGCGGAAAAGCGCTCCAAGCGGTAAGAGACAAGCTGGCTGTGCTTTCCAAGTCTCACCAGATTCTTTGTATAACCCACCAACCGATAATCGCTGCCGTGGCTGACAACCATATCGAGGTGGCCAAACGGCAGACGGCCAAAGAGACGAGCGTCAGCGTGCGCGCTCTTTTCGGAGATGAACGTTTGAAGCAATTGGCTCAAATGGCGTCCGGCGAAGGCGATACGAAAGCGGCTCTCGATTTTGCCCGGGCGCTCATTCACCAGGCAGAACAGATAAGACCAAGCAATTAAAGTCGCAAAACCGCCGCCGCGGTTTGAAGACGCAATTCCGAAACGGGCCAGGCGATGCAATGCATCGCCCCTGCGCCAACCTGATTCCTGCCCATGACATGGCAAGGACGAAGCGACAAAACAGGGTAGGCGAAGCATGGCGTCGCCCCTGCGAAGCCACTTTCATGTAACCGAACTAACCCTTTAACGTTGACACAAAGGCGCGCAGTTCAATAAAATGGTCCTTCGACGCTAAGATTGGGGTGTCGCCAAGCGGTAAGGCAGCTGGTTTTGGTCCAGCCATTCCGAGGTTCGAATCCTTGCACCCCAGCTCTTACTTCTCGGTTTTGCGAGGGGTTTAACGTCCGCTTTAGGCTTAGGTATTTATAAGGAATTTTCCGGTCATGGACAAGATTAAGTTAGCGGTCGCTGCTCGTGAAGAGAAGACCCCGAGACAGCTGAGACGCGAAGCCAAAATCCCGGCGACTCTTTATGGTCCCGGCCAACCGTCTGAAAGCGTTCAGATTGACGCCAAAGAGTTTTCGAGACTGCCGAAAGGCGCCTACTCACACATGATTGAACTGGAGATGGGCAAAGGCAAACCGGTCAATGCGATCATCCGCGAAGTTCAACGCAAAGCCACCACTCATGAAGTTCTCAACGTAGAACTTTATCGCGTCGCTCTGGACCGCAAGTTGACGGTGACAGTACCGCTCAAGTTCATTGGCGTTTCGACTGCTGTCACCATCGAAGGTGGTCAGCTGATCGAAGTATTCCAAGATGCCGAAATCGAATGCTTGCCGGGTGACATTCCCGACTTCATCGAGTGCGACCTCTCGCAAATCACTGAAATCGATCAAGGTCTCCACTTCGGCGAACTCAAGATTTCCGACAAGATCAAGATCCTCAACCCGGAAGACGAAGTTGTCGCCCGCGTTGTCGCCAAGAAAGCAATCGTCGAAGAAGCACCGGCAGCAGCAGCGGCAGAAGGCGCAGCAGCAGCCACTCCGGAACCGGCAGCAACCGCCTCCTAATTTCTTTCGACGAAACAAAATTGAGAAACGCACTGCTAATGCGGTGCGTTTTTTGTTTTGCCTATCTGAATGCGACCAACCAATCTATGACTCTTTTGAGTCTTGCACCGCTGTTGCAGTTCGCACATCGGCATCGGCAACCGGAGCCCCCTTAGGCTG